>JAYVOX010000740.1:0-12528 GCA_043757695.1 Schlesneria sp. | reverse complement strand
GAGTAGGCGCGGAGTGTTCTGCGGAAGATCGATCGGTTTGAGGTGACTTGAGATGAACTGCTCACGTGTGAGCAACGACTGCCTATTCGTGGAACTCGGGTTGCCGAGTTCTTGCGGAAGCAGGCCCCTCGACCAAGACAACTTCCTGCGGAGCCGCTGAAATGAAACCGAACAAATTGATTCTGCTTGCCGTGGCCGCGGGTTGCGGCTTGGTGGCGATGCTGGGTGTTCAACAGATGATGTCGGGTGGCCCAGCCGCGACTGCCAAGACCAAAATTCTGGTGGCCAAGGCCGAGATTGGTCCCGGCATTGCACTCGATAAGACCATCGTGGGGTTTAAAGAATGGCCCAACGATGCTCTGCCTGAAGGGGCCATCACCAATGAAGAAGACATTGCGGAACGTTCGCTGAAGCATCACGTGGGGGCGGGCCAACCGATCCTTGCGACGGAGCTGGGCAAGAAGGGCGAAACCGGAATCGATGTCCAGATTCCCGAAGGAATGACTATTCAAACGATCCCGGTGAACGGGACTCAGACGCACAGCGGGTTGCTCAAGCCCGGTGCCTACGTCGATGTCTCCGCCGCCATTGAATACGCCCTGAAAGATGGCAAGAAAGAAATCAAAGTTCAGCCGATCCTCCACTGTTTGAAAGTCATCGCGGTCGATGACCAAGTGGCAGGGACGGAAGCGGCACCTGCTGGAGGCACGGCGAAAGAAGCCAAGAACGTCTCGTTCCTCGTTTTCCCAAAGCAAGGCCAGTTGTTGATGCTGGCGGTGAAACGCAGCGGCGGGTCCATTCAGTTGGCACTGCGTAGCAGGACCGACAAGTCGTTAGCCAACGTCGGAGATCTGTCCGAAGAAGCAATGAGCCAGATGTCGAATCAGCTCTTCGGTGAGGCCGATGAAACCAATAACAACAGCAACAAACCGGCCAGTGCCGCAGCCACAGCCTCGACCGAACCGGTGACCAAGCCGAAAAGCTCGATCCGCAAAATGGTGAAGTCACAGACCAGCCCGGCCGTGGCCGAGGTGGGCGATCAGACGATGAAGCGAACTTGGAAAATCGAAATTTTCCAAGGAGACAAACGCGAAGTACAGGAGGTCGATTATCCGGAAGAGCCGGTCGTCAACGTGAAGTCGGCTGCGACGAAGAATGGCAATTCATGGACGATGCCGCTGATGAAGTTCTTCACCAGCAGTCCCAAGAGCGAAGCCGCGACCCCTCCGGCAGAACCCGCGACAGCGGAGCCAACCCTCGATCAACCGTGATGTGAAGTCACATCGTCGCGACAGGATGTCGCGAGTCAGCCCGTCGTCTCACACAAAGGAGCAAGGATGCTCAGCCAAGACACATCAAGCCGTACGATCGCGCGTCGAGTTCTCTCGACCGTGGTGCTGTGCGGCTTTGTGCATTGTGCGGCGATCGCCAGCGACGGCCCTGCCCGTTCGGCTGCAGACTCCGTTCACACGGTCCCTGCGAACACACGTCGCCTGGAAGTGCGTGCCGCTGAGTCATTGCTCGTTTGTTTTCCCGACTGGTTGACGCGCGTCCAGAGCTGCGATTCCAAAGTGGTCCGCGTCACGGCGGTTAGTCCCGATTGCTTGCGAATCACCCGCTTGTCTGAGGGAACGGCCCGGTTGCGGGCTGTCGATCGACACGAACGGGAGTACTCGGTGGAACTGTTGTCAGAGAAATGAAGCCAACGTGGTGACGTGAAAACCGGGCATGGGAAATCCCCGCCTCAATGAAAACGGGTGGAACGAAAACGGGTGGAACGAACGAACCGCAGCGACGCACAGCGAAGGAAGCTGACGGCAGCGCGGTGAGTGGAGCGGTGGCGAACTCGCCAAGACCGCAGTGATTCAGCTTTCAACGGACAGACACACGACTGACGAACGTCTCAGCCCGGAGTGGTTGAGCGAGTCAGTCAGGGGCCGCGCGGGCAGTGATGATTGCCGCGATGCCAAGGGGGATGCACGGATGCGAATTGTAATGACACACTTTCGGAAGGCCACGCACAGACTACTCATCGCGGCCTTGGCTGGCGTTCTTGGGTCGCAACCCGCGCCGCAGATCGCGTTCGCGCAAGATGCTCCTGCCGCACCCGCCGTGCGTGTTCCAGTGGGTGACGCGGTGCGTGTCATGTCTCCGAACATGAAACTCGAAGTGATCGAACGCGGGGCCAAGAACATCGAGTTCAAAGAGTGGGTCACGCGAGTCGATGGCTTCGATCCGAAGGTCATTGATGTGAAAGCGCTGAACCAACAGTTGCTACGAGTCCAGGGGATTGAACAGGGCGTGACCACGATGACCGTCACAGACAAGACGGGCCAGACGTTCTCGATCGAAGTCTTCGTCACGGGCGATGCACGACTATTGCAGACGGTCCTCGATCGCGCGTTCCCGAACTCAGCCATCCAAGCAACCATGTTGAAGGGCAACAGTGTTCTGCTGCGAGGTTGGGTCACGGAGGCTCAACAAATCGCCAGCATCACGGAGTTGGCCGAGTTGTATGGCACTAAGGTCGTGAATCAGGTGCGTGTTGGTGGTCCGCAAGAAGTTCAACTGCGGGTGAAGATCATGGAAGTCCAGCGGTCCAAGCTGCGCACGTTCGGGATGAACTTCGCCGTGGCCTCCAATAGCTTTGCCCTCGCGAGTACACCCGGCCCGATCGCAGCCCTCACCGCTCTGACCGCCCCCTTGAACGGAAAACCCCTCGCCACGATCGGACCCAACGCCTTAAACGCGCCGTCATTGTCAGCCGGCATCACCGGACAGAATTTCGGATTCCAAGGTTTTCTTCAAGCACTCAAAGAAGAGGGCTTGCTCAAGATCCAAGCGGAGCCGGTGCTGGTCACGCGCAGCGGTGAAGCCGCTCGGCTCGAAAACGGCGGTGAGTTCCCGATTCCCGTCCCGCAAAGCCTCGGCACGATCACCATCGAGTGGCGTGAGTTTGGTGTGATTCTCGAAGCACTGCCGATCGTCATCAGCCCGACTCGATTAAGGCAACAAGTGTCGGCCGAAGTCAGTGAGAAGGACGTGGCCAACAGCGTCACACTGGTAGGCACAATCGTCCCCGGCTTGACGAAACGCAAAGTTCAATCGACGGTCGAAATGGACTTCGGTCAAACGCTGGTCCTCGGTGGACTGATCTCAACCCGCATCAATGCTTCGACACAGAAGATTCCCTTCTTCGGCGAACTGCCGCTGATCGGCGCGGCCTTCAGCAAGAAACGGTTCGATCAATCTGAAGTGGAATTGATCGTGATGATCACTCCCGAGTACGTCAGTCCGATTGCCCCCGACCAGTTCCCGCCACTCGGCCCCGGTCGCACGACGACCTTCCCGACTGATCGCGAACTGTATGGGAACGGCATGTTGGAAGTACCCGATGCCACTGCCGTTTGTCCGAGTCCTGATCACGATCCGTCGTTCTCGGTCAAGGCTCAGGTCGGAACACCTTGGCCCGGCGGCACGATCTCGCCGGGACCGATGACCTCGCCGACGATTGCTCCCAATTCACTCCCGCTCCACGCCAATCCCGATTTGATCGTTCCTCTCGACGCCGGTTCGGAAGTCGATCCGGCGAGCGGATTGGGCGGCGATCCGTCGATGACTTCACGATCACCGTCGAATGCACGGTGGCCGAGTAGCTCGCGCCCCGTGGCTCCCGCGAGTCCAGCGACCGCCGGCAAAACATCAACTGGAAAAGCGGCACAAGTTGGCTATCGCTCGACTGCGCCCCAATCCGACAACCGAGTCCAGCGTGCGGCGGACCAAAAACCGGCAGCCTCGCGACAGCTTCCACCGACGAAATTTTGAGTTCTGCAGAGTGACCATTTGACCGAGTGACGAATTGATCTCGAACCCTGTTGGGTTCGGCGTGGCAACGGTGCGGATGCCGTTCCCGACTGAATTGGCTCTGGCCAGACAGATGGCCGTTACGAGGATCCCATCATGAAAAGCGTCATCCGGCTCGCGTTGGTCGATCCGAACGACGTGTCGCGCAACGCGCTGAAGACGCTGTTGCTCGGCATCGACTCTGTTTGGTTGGAGGCCGAGTGCTCGCGCTACGAAGTCTTCAAAGATGTGCTGCAACAGTCTCAGCCCGACATTGCGCTCGTGACGCTCGACTCCAATCCCCAGCGTGCCCTCGAACTTGTCGGTGCCATTCATCAAGGACTTCCCGGCTGCCAAATCCTCGTGCTGAGTAGCTCGCAGGAAGGGAGTCTGATCCTGCAGGCCGTCCGACTGGGCGCGAAAGAGTTTCTTCCCAGTCCGTTGAAACTCGAAGAGTTTCTCGGGGCCTTGGAGCGAATCAGGCAGGTCGTCAACAAATCGGGCGGCGCGGACGGGACCGTTCGCGCCAGCCAGGTGATTAGTGTCGCCGGCGTTTCGGGCGGGATCGGCTGCACCTCACTCGCAATCAATCTCGGCTGCTGCTTCGCCCAACATCCCGGTCGCAGCGTGGCCATCATCGATCTCGATCTGGCGCTCGGCGATGCCGATGTCTGGCTCGACATCATTCCCGACTACACCATTCAAGATGTGGCCGACAACATCAATCGGTTGGACTATTCGTTGTTGAAGCGGTCGCTGACGAAGCACGATTGCGGCGCGTTTCTCCTGCCGCGTCCGGTCGAAATGGAAGACGTGCCGCCGATTGGACCCGATGAAATGCGGCGCGTCATCTCGCTCCTGAAGGCGACCTTCACGCATCTGGTGATTGACCTGAGCAAGTCGTTCAATCAGCTCGATCAAGCCGCGATGGAAGTCTCCGATGTCATCCTCGTCGTGACGCAGTTGGACTTGCCGTCGCTGCGAAACGCCGTCCGACTGTTGCAGTACTTCAAGAAACGAACAGGGCTGTACGAGAAGGTGAAGGTCATCATCAATCGCATGGGGTTGGACGACAACGCCATCAGTTTGAACAAGGCTCTCGAAACGCTGGGCCATGCGATCTATGCCGAAATCCCGAACGAGTACAGCACGATGGTTGAAGCCCGGAACAACGGTGTGCCGCTCATCACGCAGTCTCCGAAAGCACGGTTGACGAAGAGCATCAACCAGCTCGCGCTGAGCATCGACGCGCCGCCGGTCGTGGACGAAAAGGGCGATGACCGTAAGCCATCCCCGCGCAAGAACGGGCTGTTCAGTTTTCTGGGAGCCAGTGGACGGTGAGTGTGTGGCGCGAGTGGTGTGGCCGGGGGGCACACCACCACTCGCCGCCGCCTCATCAAAAGAGAACCCGGCCCACTCGGCCGGGTTCTTTTTTTGGACTCGCCCGGAGTTGTGGAACTCATTCGGGAGGGGCTGATTCCGCGCGCCGTCCGAACTGAGACCCTTCGAGCAGTGGACGCAAGAGGGACTCACCGTTGAGTGCAACTCCACTCTGCCGCGAGCGCTCGCGCCTCTCAGATCATGTCGAGCTTGCGGTGAACGCGCTGCGGGGGACGCGAGCAAGTCGCGCAGATTCCTTCCACTTCCAAGCGATGCCCCGACATGCGGAAGCCGTGATCGGCAGCGACCTTCTCCAAGACTTCGGCAATCGCTTCGTTGGGAAACTCGGTCATCTCGCCGCACTTCTTGCAGATCAAGTGATCGTGCTGCGGATAGCCGTAGTCGTGCTCATAGACTTCACGGTCGTTCGCGCGGGCCACCTTGCGGATCAACCCCGCCTCTTCGAGTAGACGGAGCGTGCGATAGACCGTGCTGCGACTCGCGCGGGGTGCCCCTTTGCGGCGTTCGAGCTTCTCGACCCACAGGTCGGCGTCGAAATGTTCGTGAGTGGCGTAGACCGCGGTGACAACGGTCTCTCGTTCAGAAGTCAGTCGCATCCCCTTCGTCACGAGAAACTCGCGAAACTTATCCACTGCCGGAACGGAGACGGAAACAGCAGGCAACTCAGACACCAGCAACCTCACAACGCGGCACGCCGCGACCCAATGGACGACGCATGATGATGCCCGTCCACCACGAATCAAAACCAAGACGAGATAATCTGAGCGGCAGAAACCGCCTGAATCACATGCGGACTGGAAGGTCGCTGCTGGGGGTGAGCCGAACTCAAAAGCGAGATCCCAGGCACAAACAACCGCGTCCGTTACTCGTCCAGATCAATGCCAAGCGAATCAAACATCCGCGATAAGGCGACATCGAGCTTCTCGTCTGTGTCGTAGGCCCCGTCGTCGATGGCCGCCTTGATCTGAGCGACTCGTTCCGCTCGCATCTCGGGCGACTCACCCACACGATCCAGCGATTGTCCCGCAGCCGACAATTCCAATTCATCCTTGGGCGACATCGCCGCCGGAGACTGAGGCTGCTTGGCAACACTCGCGGTTGAAGCTGATCGAATCGGACCAGCACCCTGCACCGAACCCAAACCCGAGACATCCATGTCCGCCCTCCCCGCATGTACGAGACAGACTGTTGGCAGCCCCCAGGCTGTTGGCCTATCTCCGATCGCGGCGGGATGATAGCCGACGAAGACAACGCGATTCAACCGGTTCTGAAATGTATGACGCATCGTTAAGTTCCCCTGAATGAGTCTGACCCGCTGAACGGGAGGGGGGAACGTCCTGTTTCCCGGTCGCCTCGCGACGCAACCGCGCCGCGTTGATGAAGGCCACCCTGCGAGATCCGTCACTTGGATCGTCGTGTCGGTTTTACATCGACAACCAATTTATCGGCGTTTGGCACGCCCGAGTTGATGCGCGAGTTTCAGAATTCTTCGAGCTGCTGCACTCGCTTATCCCTGGCACGGTCGGAAGTGACATGTTTCCGAGCGGCAAGAAGAAATGTCCCCGTAGGATGGGCACTCTTGCCCGTCCCGGCTTGAAGACGGAAATCCGGACGGGCAAGAGTGCCCATCCTACATCGCGGTCTGACAATTTCTGCCGCTGGCCTTAACCGCACTCGACAGGATGAATCAGTTCGGCCTACCGCGACGCGTATGCCGTCCCGGCCAAGTGACTGCTGTTGGCGTCACCGATCCCGGAGGCAAGGCTCGCGCGAACGGCCTCGGCGGCGTGCAGCAAGTCGGCGCGAGTCACGTCGAGATGCGTGCAGACGCGCAGTCGCTGCGGCCCCGACGGGTTGATCTTCACGCCGCGCTCGAACAGTTTCGCGGACAACTGCGCCGACGAGCCGACTTCCGGCGCGAGATGGAAGAAGACGAGATTCGACTCGACCGCCGGTTCGATCCGCACACCCTCGATCCCCGAGATCGCTTCGGCAAACGCACGCGCGTTCGCGTGGTCTTCGGCCATCCGCTCGACGTGGTGTTCGAGGGCATAGATCGCTGCTGCGGCCATCATTCCGGCTTGACGCAGCGCTCCGCCGAACAGCTTTCGTGCGCGGCGAGCGCGATAGATCGTGGCGGCATCTCCCACCAAGATCGACCCCATCGGACAACCGAGTCCCTTCGAGAAACAGAGTGACACCGAATCAACGTGCTGCACGAAGTCGCGGGCCGAGTACCCCTGCGCGAGGCACGCATGGAACAATCTCGCACCATCCACGTGAACCTTCAATCTGTGATCGTGTGCCCACGCCGCGACGCGGTTGAATTGGGCCAGCGGCCACGCGCGACCACCGCCGTGGTTGGTCGTGTTCTCGACGCAGACGAGTCGCGTCACACAGTAATGCTGATTGTCGGGGCGAACCTTCCCCTCCAGATCGCTCACGTCAAACAGGCCATCGCGTCCCTGGAGCGTTCGCGCCGACACGCCGCTCAGCGCCGCCGCTCCTCCCGCTTCATAGTTGACGATGTGACCGGTCTCGTCGATCAGCAGTTCATCCCCCTGCTGACAATGAGCCCGCACGGCCATCTGGTTCGACTGCGTTCCCGAACAGTTGTAAACGGCGGCTTCTTTGCCGAGCAGTTCACACACGATCTGTTCGAGACGATTGACGGTCGGGTCTTCGCCCGACATGTCGTCCCCCACCTCCGCCTCAAAAATCGCTTGCCGCATCCCAGCGGTCGGCTTCGTGACAGTGTCGCTGCGTAGGTCGATGTACTTGGTTGGCATGGAGTCCGTCGGCGTAAACTGGGTTGGCATGTTGCGTCGTTCCTCGTGTCTTGGCCTTGTCCCCTCGCCCCGGCCTTGCCTTGCGGGGAGAGGGTGAGAGTGAAGGGACTTCTGTTTGGTTTTGATTCGTGGAGATTCGTTTAATTCGTGGTTCAACCTGCTCTTCGCTTGAGTGATTCACGATGAGTGAACTAGTGGTTGAGCGACGGTACACTCTAGCCGCCTCGTCGAACGCTGACGAGATTCCCGCTGAACTTGCCCGTCTTCCCCAACACCACTCTCACTCGACCACCGCAGCGGCGGCGCTTACGTCGAGTCGAGACGACCGGACCCACAACCAACGTGACACTGACGATCCCCACCATCGACTGCTCCAATCAAGATCCGCTCGCCGCCTTGGCCGCTCTCCGACGAAAGCTTAGTCCACAAGGTGACATCGTTTCCGAGGCGGGTCGCCAACGGACGATCGACCTGTTTGGCGAACCGCTCGCTCCGCGACAAGTCGTGCAACGCATCTGTGCCGACGTGCGTGAGCGTGGGCTGGCTGCCGTGTTGGAGTACACGGCGAAGCTCGACAAGAAAGAACTGACGCTCGCGTCGCTGCGCGTCTCGACCGAAGAGTTGGACGCCGCTCATGCGGCCGCCGATCCAAAGTTTCTCCGCACGCTCCGGACGATCATCGGGAACATCGCCGAGTTTCAAAGCCGCATCCTGCACGAAGACGTGCGACTCATTCGACAGGACGGAATGAGCCGCGTCGAGTTGCGTCAGCGTTACTTGCCGCTGAAGCGTGTCGGCATCTGCGTTCCCGGCGGCGCGGCGGCGTATCCGTCCACGGTGTTGATGACGGCGATTCCCGCGCGAGTCGCGGGCGTGAAAGAGATCGCGGTCGTGGTCCCGCCGACGGAGTTCGGCGGTTACAACGAGTCGCTCCTGGCGACGTGTGTCGAGGCGGGAGTTACCGAGGTCTATCGCATCGGCGGTGCTCAAGCGGTTGCCGCGATGGCCTATGGAATTGAAGGGCTGCCGCGCGTGGACAAGATCGTCGGGCCGGGCAATCTCTTCGTGGCTCTCGCCAAGCAGCACGTTTTCGGTGAGGTCGATATCGACAGCATTGCCGGTCCCAGTGAAGTCGTGTTGCTCGCCGATGACTCGGCCGACCCGCGGTTTGTCGCGGCCGATCTGATCTCGCAAGCCGAGCACAGTCCCGGCTCGGGCGTGCTCATCACTTGGCACGCTCCGTTGGTCGAAGCCGTACGTGCCGAACTTGCCGCTCAACTGAAACGACTCCCGCGCGGAGACCTTGCTCTGACGAGCCTCAACGAATACGGCGCACTGATCGTTGCCAAGGACGCCGAGCAAGCCGCCGAGTTGACCGATCTGCTCGCACCGGAACACCTGCACATCTCGACTCGCGATCCGGAAGAACTGCTCGACCGGATTCAAAACGCGGGAGCCATCTTCTTGGGGCACTTCACTCCGGTCGCGGTCGGCGATTACTTTGCAGGCCCGTCACACGTCCTGCCCACGGGCGGAACGGCTCGGTTCGCGAATGGCCTCTGTGCGAACGACTTCCTCAAACGAAGCAGCGTCATCAGCTACAACCACGACGCACTCGAAGCCGCCGCCGAAGACATCCGCCGCATTGCTGCCGTCGAAGGATTGACCGCTCACAGCGCGAGTGTTGATATGCGACTGGAAGAAACCGACTGACATCCCGCCCGCCTTGAAGACGGTCGCAGGAGGTAATACCGCACGCGGTCCTGAGTGAGTCGTTTCGGGCGAGCCGTGTGCCGTGAGGCCACCGGTTTCTGGCGGTGTCGAAGCACCCGCAGCCTCAGGGCATGCGGCTCGCCCGAAACGTCTCAATGTCCACCGTGCGAGGTATAGTCACGTTCTGCCGATCTCACTGTTCACGGACTCTCAAACTCAAGGAACCCACATGTCAGACACGCTCATTCAACCGTACCTGTACTTCGCGGGCCGCTGCGAAGAAGCCATCGACTTCTACAAGTCGGCCATCGGTGCGCAGGTTGAGATGGTCATGCTCTTCAAAGACAGCCCTGCCCCGCCGGGCGTGCTGCAACCGGGGTTTGAAAACAAGGTCATGCACAGTTCGTTTCGCGTCGGCGGCAGCACGGTGATGGCGTCTGACGGTTGCAACGACCAATCGAAGTTCGAGGGCTTCGGTCTCTCGCTGAAAGTTGCCACTGAGGCCGAGGCGAACCGCGCGTTCGCCGCTCTCGCCGATGGTGGCCAAGTGAAGCTGCCGCTCGCCAAGACGTTCTGGTCGCCCTGCTTCGGCATGGTCACCGACCGGTTTGGTGTCGATTGGTTGGTGATTGTTCCCGGCCAACCGCCAGAGTGATGTCGTGAAGCTTCGGCGAAGTGGAACCGCTCGCCTGCACCCGGCTCGACTTTTGTCGGAAGCGTCATGATCGCCTTCCATCCGTGCCCCGGCTTTGCCAGCCGTGCTACCCAACGCGGCAAAGAGCTAGCACGGCTGGCAAAGCCGGGGCAAGGATATCTCAAAACTGACCTCGCAGTTCCAGACCGAAGACGGTCAATGGGTCAGATTCATGACGGCGCATTACCGGCGCGTGAAGTAGGCGTTTGGGAGATAGCAAGACTTCCGAAGTCTCAAAGACTTCGGAAGTCTGTTGCGGGCGGTTTTCAATGGGAATGGATCTACGGGCTTCTGGTTTTTCTCTTCATCATTTTGCCCTCCATCATTTTGGAAAATCGGACTTCTGCAAAATGATGGAGGGCAAAATGATGAAGAGAAAATGCGAGTCGCTCGTCTCACACGGAGATTGAAATGATCAGACAGAAAATCAGAACATTCCTTTGGTATGACAACGCTGCCGAGCAGGCCGCGAATCTGTATGTGTCGCTGTTCCCGGACTCGAAGATCGTCAGCGTCGCTCGCTACGGCGAAGCGGGGCCGGGACCGGCGGGTTCGGCAATGACGGTGGTGTTTCAACTGGCTGGCATCGAGTTCATCGCGTTGAATGGCGGGCCGCACTTCCAGTTCACCGAGGCAATCTCGTTGACCGTGGATTGCGAGACTCAAGACGAAGTGGATCGCTTGTGGGACGCACTGACTCAAGGCGGCTCGCCGAGCCAATGCGGTTGGCTGAAGGACAAGTTCGGCCTGTCATGGCAGATCGTACCGAGTGTGCTCAGCCAATTGCTGGGTGACAAAGACGCCGCGAAGTCGGGGCGAGCCATGCAGGCGATGTTGACGATGAGCAAGCTCAACATCGCCGAGTTGCAACGCGCGTTTGATGGACAATAATCGAACCGCAGCAGGACCGTGGGCCAATTCATTGTTGATGACGATTCTTTTCGCACCGACCCCAATAGGAGATTCCCCATGAGCAGTACCAACGATTCAATCAGCAATTCCTCGAACGCCCACTGCACGTCGGCGGCGCCGGTCTCAACAGGCGTGCTGTGGACGGGGCGCGTCTTGAGCACTCTGCCGGTCCTGCTGCTGCTGATGAGCTGCGGCATGAAGCTCTCGAAGAACTCGCAGGTCATTGAAGGCTTCGCGAAGTTCGGCTTTCCGCCGGGACTCGAAGTCAGCATCGGCGTGGTCGAGCTGATTTGCACGGTGCTTTACGTCATCCCGCGAACGGCCGCGATCGGAGCGATCTTGCTGACGGGCTATCTCGGCGGAGCCGTCGTGGTCCACCTCAAAGAGGGCGAGCCGTGGTTTGCTCCGGTCATCATCGGCGTCGTCTTGTGGATCGGGCTTGTGCTGCGAAATCCGCGGCTGCGATCAGTGCTGCCGTGGTAATGATCACCCTACGGAGCTGAGGTTTCTCAGTTCATCTCAAGAAAGGTCTTCATGCTCTATCCAATCCTCGGGGTCATCGCGGTTCTGGTTCTCATTGTGTTGGCTCTCGGCTTTTCGCGACCGGCGACGTTTCGCGTCGAGCGATCGGCGTCCATCAAATCGCCGCCCGCTGCGATCTACGCGATCCTCAGCGACTTCCATCAGTCGGTGTGCTGGTCGCCGTGGGAGACGAAAGACCCCACCATGCAGCGGACGTTCGGCGGTTCTACGAACGGCACAGGTGCGACCTATGAATGGGACGGCAACAACAACGTCGGTCACGGTCGGCAGGAGATCATGGATGTCGTGCCGAACTCGAAGATCGTCATGCGGCTCGACTTCTTCCGCCCGTTCAAGGGGACGAACACGGTCGAGTTCCTGCTCGAACCGACGGGCGACGCGACCACCGTCCGCTGGGTGATCTATGGACCGATGAACTTCATCGTCCGCGTCCTCGGCTTCAACATGGACAAGATGATCGGCACCGACTTTGAAGCGGGACTGGCCAAGCTCAAGGCTCATCTCGAATCGTAGTGGTCAGGGTCGGGTGTTCGGTTTTTCGGCTCTCCGCCAATCGTGTTGAATGTTGGACAGAATTAGCCGCAGGGCGCTAGCCCCGGTTTGATTTCGCCTAACCGTGGGCTAGCGCCCTGC
>JAYVOX010000739.1:0-3353 GCA_043757695.1 Schlesneria sp. | reverse complement strand
AGTGCGTCATCACGTTGGAACTGAGTGGTGAACATTGGCGGATCTCGGATGTCGGCATCGAATCCAAGGACGAGGACCAGGTGGCTTCGATGGATAAGCTGGCGCGGGCCGTCAACAGTTGCACCGCGTTCCTAGCCGCTTACGGACGAGGCGACAAGGTGGCGCTGGCTGACTGGAGTTCCCATGACTTCTACGAAGGAAGCCTGTCGATTGGCGATCTCAGCCAAGCCAAGCTGCCCGATTCGCAGCTCTCCGAACACGAGTTGCAAGTCAAGTTGCGGGGCAACCGCGCCGACTTCGTGCTGAAGAATGACGCCGAACTGGTACAGATCGACATGCAGCGCGTCATGGATTCCGCGCTCGATGCTCCCGTGAAATTTGTCGTCTCCGACGTGACGATCTATGAGATCGATACCAAGCAGGAGAAACGACTGTCGGCACTCTTTACCGCCCAGGGGATGCTCGAACTGTTTGCCAAGGCTCTGTCGCTGCGCGACCTCGATGCGTTGAAGCAGTGTTCGACCCGAGACATGACGACGCGCGTGTGGGGCAAGCTGAACGGTGGGACCGTCACCGCGATGCCGCTCGAACTGTTTGACGCCGACGAATTCGAGTTCGTCACGGCGTCGTTTCAAGGGGCACTCACGCGGATCGAAGTTCGTCAGGGAGGTCGCCCACTCACGTATATGCTCCGGGAAGAACGAGGCCGATTCCTCGTTGATGACGTGCAGTGGCAGATCACCGGTATCCCGTCCTCGCTGAAGACAACCATCGAGATTCTGATCCCGATCCAAGACTTTGCGTCGGCCATCTCTCTCGGGCGCGAGCCACAAGAACAAGCTGCGGCGCTGGACCTGCTGCGAGCCAACTCGTCGAATGACTTTAACCGACTCGTCTGGAGCCAGTGCCGATTCGTGCCGAACTCCGGCATGTCGGCCGACACGTTCCTGCGAGCACCGCTCAAGGGGATCGCTCAAGGTGAGAACGAAATCACGGTCCAATTCGGCGACAATCGGTTCGGTGCCAAAGTGACGATGCGGCGCGAGTTCGACCGCTTCATTGTGGATGACGTTTTGCTCGTCGCCGGATCGGAAGAGTCGCAACGCCTCGCTCTGAAGCACTCACTGCGAACGCAACTCGCCCGTGGCGAAGCCCGCGCACCGAGTGGTGTCGTTCCGGCATCCGCCACGGTGACAACTCCGGTTCGAGCGAATGGCCCGAGTGTGGGTGCGAGTTCGCGATCACGCCCGGCGCGTCAGCCGGTCACCGAAGCCCCGCTCGATGAGTCCGACCCGTTCGCCAGCGACCGCTTGCAGTGACGCACAGGATCGGGGCATCCATCACTGTCAGGCTTTGGTGAGCCGGGTGCCGTGAGTCCCCGGACTGTTCGACGAAGAATCCGGGGCCTTACGGCACCCGGCTCACCTCGAACATGAGATTGATGCCGCCAGTTGTTGATGAGCCGGTGCCAACCTCTGATGTGAAACTTGGCTCGGCAATGGCTTTGTCGCGACTACGCGATCTTTTAAAGACAGGACGGGCAAGAGCGCCCATCCTACAAAGCTGTTCGGGTTCTTGGCCGAGTTACGGTAGTCCCGTCGCTCCATCGACGGGACGGCGGAACGGCGGAACGGCGGAACGTGGCCGCTACCAACTCAAACCCCAACACCCCGATCACCGCATCCGCCTGAGAGGTCACCACTAACTCACGGCGTTGGCTTAGCGCCGAGGTCGGTGGTCTTGATTGCGGTCATCGGCAATTGAGGACTCCCTTCCGCCGGTCGTCGCTTGAGCAGATCGCTCAACTGGAACGAAAAATACTTCTGTTCCGCAGCGGGGCGCCTGTCGCGGCTCGCGTTGGCGACCCAGAACTTCGTCGTGGCGGGTTCAAACAAGACGTTGTGCAGGTTGGAACTCATCGCGACCGGTCGGTCCATCAACCGCAGAGCCTCTTCGGGCGTGAACTGTCCGTACCCCGCGCTCGCGCGTTTGACGAGTTCGTCGTACCGCGAACCGGCCGACAGCAGCACGCAGTCTTTAACCGGCTTCGGCAGGAGCGGGTGCGCTTCTCCCGGTGGCACGACGGTGAAGACGTTCCACGACGCTTCCATCCCGACCGCTTCGTTCGTCTCACCATCGGCCACGACGTAGTAGTACTCGCACGTGCGCGGTCCATCGCGGAAGACGGCAATGGCTTCGTCGAGTGACTTCGCGGTTTCCAATGCTTCGCGCACGATCAACGTCATCGGGCGACCGTTCCAGTGACCGAGGCCACCGCCCCCCATCTCACCGATCGAGACGTGTTCGGCATTCATCCCGGTCACCGAACCGAGAAAGCCCGCGTAGCCAATGTTGACCCACGGCAAGCGGCCGGTCGGTTCGTAGACGACGACGACCGCGTGATCTTGCAGCCCCCAATCGGTGGCGTAATCGAGAACGCGACCGTGCAGCAGGTTGCCATTCTTCGTGGCGGACTTGGCGAGCGAGAAGCCGCTGCAATGAAACAACTCGGGAATGAAGTTCGCCGCCCGCGCGTCAGACACCGAGATGCCCGCTCCGTCAGACAGGCCCTTGATCTCTTCGACGTAGCGTGGCGCGATATGCGGCTCTTGGAACGCGACGATCATTTCGATGGCCGCACGCGGCGTCACTTTGATCGGTCCGGCATCGACCAGCGTCGCCTCTTTGGCCTTATCGACGAGCAGTGTCTTCAGGTTCTGGCGGACATGATCCTTGAGCAACGCGCCGTGCTGGAAACCCATCTCGTAGGGTGTCCCCTTCAGATGCAAGACGTGATAGCCGTCGATCTGCTCCAGCCAACCCGCACCACAGCGTGCGACAGTCTGAGCCTGAACGGAGGCCGTCGAGTTGAGCAGCGTCAACGCGAGTGCCACGGCAGACCAGCCTCGCAGCAGAGACCAGGCAGAAACGAGAGTACGACAGCGGATCATGCGGGAACTCCTCAAACAAAAGGGAGACAGAAACGTTGAAACACCGGGCTAGGCGCAGACTAAGTCTCGTTCGCGGAATCACTGTCGTGGTTGTGTGGTGATTCACTCGGACAGACTGAGTTCGCGGTCCAAGGTAGCCCTGTCGCTCCGCGACAGGTCGCGCGATGAACCAGACCGCGATTTGGTGATCCGAGGCACCGAGACTCAGAGAGCGATCCCCGCGCCCGCGCTTCCTGTCGCGGAGCGACAGGGCTACCTTCCAAAACCAAATGCAGACAGTCATTTCTCGAACGATCCTTCGGCGAACGCTACCGCTTCAGGCGGCGAATTTCTTCTCGTGAGATATCACCGTCGCCGTTGGCGTCCAATTGCAGCAGCCGATCACGACCCACTCGCGGCAGT
>JAYVOX010000738.1:0-3367 GCA_043757695.1 Schlesneria sp. | reverse complement strand
CCGCGATGCAGCCTTGCACACGTTGCAAGGTCTGGCTCGTATTCAAAGCCGCCTCGGTCACATCGCGCAGCAACCCGACGACATGCAGCCTCTGATTGAAGTCGCCGAGATTTGCGAAACGATTGGCTGGAAGGCAGCCGCGTTGGCACTCGCCAACGTCGTGCGTCAAAGTCTGCCTAACGAGGCTCGATTGGTTGAGCTATTACAGAAACTCGAAGCGACGGAAGGTCGTGTTGAATAACTACGGCAGTCGAGTACGTCGTCCATCGCTCGGAAATGTCTCATTCATGCCCGTACGAGGTAGAACATCCCCCCTCTTCACCGGATTCAATCGCTCGCAGACGGCGACCGTCGGCTGATCCTCATCGAACGAAGTAGGCAAACATGCCCTTGAATCGTAGGCAATATCCGAGACCATTCTTGGCGGTGAGCAGCGGCGCGACACTGTCGTTGTTGATGCTCGTAGTGGGATGCGGTGCGAAACAACCAGCCTCGCCACAACGCGCGCAGCCGGAGCCAGCACCGCCTCGCCCATCAATGGTAATTGCGGATCGCGTCTCTCAGGGAGTGAAGGTCCAGTTGGATTTACCGCGCGGACCGAGCCCGCAGTTTGTCGAGGTGGCTCACGAATGGGGCGTCGATTTCGAGCGGTACGACGACATCCGAGGCCAACATCGTTTGATCGAAGCGAATGGCGGCGGCGTGGCGATGATCGACTACGACCAAGATGGTTCGCTCGATCTCTTCTTCACGAATGGCTGTCGGCTACCTCGAACCGAAGCGGACTCGCCACATCTCAGCCCACTCTTTCGCAACGTCGATGCTGGCCGAATGAGCGAGGTCACGTTGATGAGCGGCCTGACACGGACGGGTTACTTTCAAGGTTGTGCCGTGGGGGATTTCGACAACGACGGTTTCGACGATCTCTACGTGTCAGCGTTTCGTGGCAACGTCCTGTGGCACAACTGCGGCGACGGAACGTTTGCAGAGGTCACCGTATCGGCCGGTGTGAGCGTCGATCGCTGGTGTTCGAGCGTCGCGTTCTCCGACTTGGATGGCGATGGAAACTTGGACCTGTTCGTCACCACGTATGTCGATGCGAACGATGATCCGCCGAAGCTGTGCCGCGACTCAGCGCACCCCGATGGCTTCGTGCAGTGTCCGCCGACGATGTTTGCAGGTGTCGATGATGTCCTACTCTGGAATGCGGGAGACGGTCGCTTCGTCGATGAGACAATTGCGGCTGGCATTGATGGTCGAGATGGCAAGGGACTCGGCGTAGTGGTGTTTGATTTCAACGGCGATCGAAAGCCAGACGTGTTCGTCGCCAACGATGGGACTCCCGGCTTTCTGTACGTGAACGAAACTGCTGCCCGAGCTGGTGAAGATGGCGGAGGACATCAACTGGAACGTGGTCCGAACAGACTCCGATTTCGCGAGCGCGGTGCGGAGCTGGGCGTCGCCGTGAATGGACTCGGGATGGCCACGGCAGGAATGGGAGTGACGGCGGGTGACTACGACGGCGACGGCTGGTCAGACCTGTTCATCACCAACTTCCATCTTGAGCCCAACACGCTGTTTCGCAACGTGCGCGGCGAATACTTCACCGACGCCACATCGGCCTCCAAACTCGGTCCTCCCAGCCGGCCAATGCTCGGGTTCGGGACGGAGTTCTTCGACTTCGATAGCGACGGTTGGATCGACGTGATCGTTGCCAATGGCCACGTCGATGACCTGACGCCGGTCAGCAAGACTCCGTACCGGATGCCGCCGCAACTGTTTCGCAACGATCGCCAAGGACACTTCGTGGATGAATCGTCTCGTGCCGGAAGCTACTTCGCCAAAAGTTGGGTCGGACGCGGCTTGGCGGTCGGCGATCTCGATGGAGACGGCGATCAAGATGTGGCGGTGTCACACCAACGTGACCGCGTCGCCCTCCTGAGAAACGACACCGATGCCGGAAACGACTCGATCTCATTCAGGCTGATCGGTGGTCCGAATTCCAATCGCAACGCAATCGGCTCCACCGTTCACGCTCAATGGGGAAGCCGCCAACTGCGCCGGGAAGTTGTCGGTGGAGGGAGCTTTCAGTCCTCGTCATCTCGACAAATCCACATCGGATTGCTCGACGGTCAACCTGCGGACGAAGTCATCATCAACTGGCCTGATGGCACAACAACTCGAGTCGGTTCGCTGGCTGCGGGGCGTTACGTGGTTGTGCAGTCGCACGGTCGAGTACTCCATGAAGTTGCCAAAAAGTCAGGGATCAATCAGGCGAGCGGCAGTTGAGAGTTTACCTGCCGTAGACCGGACGCCTTCGTCCGGTCGTAGTGGATCAGGCCGGACGAAGGCATCCAGCCTACGGTCAACTCTCAACCGCCACTCGCCTAACAGCCCTTTGAAAAACGTAGCTTGGACGCCTCGTCCGAGCGAAACTCAACTGGAAACGGACGGACGAGGCGTCCATCCTACAGTTCTTCAACGGGCTGCTAAGGTCGCCTTGGGCAAAAAACAACATTGACCATCAATGACAAAACCGTTTGCGACGGGAAGCCAGAAGGCGTTCATCGCAAACGGTCTGTTGAACGAATCGACTCGGCGACGATCAGGGCTTCAAGTCGAAGGGGATACTGTTGGACTTCCCTTTCTCAACCGTGGCCGTCAGCCCCGAAGTGTCGATCGAGTTGTACTTCTCGGGAATGAGGCTTTTGACCTTGGGAGCTTCAGGAGCTTTTCCGCTTCCCATGTCGGCGGACATTCCCATGGACGCGATTCCGTCCGTAGCCGTAACAGTCACCTTGTAACTGCCGGGGAGCGCCCCTTTAGCGGAGGCGGAAACCGCCAAGGCATAGTTCCCGGAGCTATCGATGGGCGAGGTTGCCCCCTTGCCCTTGGGATCGACAGGAACGAACAAGATCGTGCCCGTTGTAAGGGACTTCCCAGAGAGCGAGACCTTGCCTGTCACGCTCACCAGATTGGGGTCGATCCCTTTAATCTTCTCGCCACCGCAACCGATTGCCGCCAACCCGATCATCAGTCCATAAACACTTCGCACAAGATAAGCCCGCATCTTCATCATCACTGATCCTCAATCAAAAGTGGGGTGCTATGAAAAGAGTCCAAGAGATGTTGCCATACTCTTGGACCGTGTTACTCACAGAATTCGAGAACATTTTGAGATCAATAACATCGAGAAAACTCGCCTCGATACGTCTTCAATCAGTCCTGAATCTTCGTCGCTCAAATCAATAATCACCTGGAGCGGTGCCGTCCGCTTTGTTGCCTAAGGTGGCGTAAGTTTGGAAGTCAACATTCTCGTTGATAAACCGAACGCGACCATCTGCAAACAGGAAGAAAGCGCCGCCGG
>JAYVOX010000737.1:0-3382 GCA_043757695.1 Schlesneria sp. | reverse complement strand
GGGCCATCGGGAAGCGTCATCCAGCCCGAAGCGAAGGCGGTCGAGTAGTGCCCTTTGATCGGGAAGCCCACATTCCACCGGACCGACGGAGGGAGCACAATCAGTGCTCGCGACCATTCTTCAGGCGTCACGTCTGCGTCGGGCGAGCGCGTGGCGGGGAGCGGGACACCGGATCGGCGATAGAGCGCGTTCAGCTCTTCGACCGCCGGATGGGCGAAGATCGGCCCGAGCGCATGATCGAGTCCCGCGACCAGCCGCTGGGCCTTACCGAGCGAGTAGGCATACAAGAAGCAGGCTTTGTCGTGCCGCTGATTCTCGCGCCACCAGTCGTGAATCTGCGCGAATGTTTCGGCTTGCGGTTCCCAGTGGTAGTAGGGGTGAGCGAAGGTCGATTCGGTGATGAACGTGTGACAGCGCACCGGCTCGAACGCCGCGCAGGTCGCATCGGGGGCAACTTTATAGTCGCCCGAGACGACCCAGACTTCATCGCGGTATTCGACGCGAACCTGACTTGAACCGAGGATGTGCCCCGCCGGATGAAGCGAGACTTTGACACCGTTCAGATCGACGACTTGACCAAACGGCAGGCCCTCAATTTTCGCACCCGCTCCCATGCGGTGCTGCAGGATGAGTCGTCCCGGTTCCGCCGTCAGGTATTGCAGCGACCCCTTCACCGCGTGATCGCCGTGTGCGTGCGTAATCACCGCCTTCGCCGACGGACTCCAAGGGTCGATATAAAAGCCACCTCGTTCACAATACAGACCCGCGTTCGTCAGTCTCAGCAGTGGCGATCCCATGTCTCTCCTTCGTGCGATCCGTTGTCGGGCAACATTCACAGTTAGGACCGGCGCATCAATAACTGTAACTGTCGGAGTTTGGTGAGCCGGGTACCGTGAGGCCCCGGACTTTTCGGCGAAGTACCCGGGGCCTCACGGCGCCCGGCTCACCTAGACCATCAGATTGATACCGCCAGTTATTGATGCGCCGATCCTTCGGAAGACTGGCTGCTGACCCGCCGATTTGCAATGCGTCGTGTCGAAAGACTTTCTGTGCCGATGTCCCATGCGGTTCAGGCCAGCTCACAACTGCGGCAATGGTCGCGACAGTCGCCACATGGTCAGGAAGTACAAGACCAGCGTGCTGAAGACGCCGTGCAGCACGACCAGCGTGCGCGTCGAGAGGGCCGGTTCCACGAAGCCCAACCATTCCAGTGCGGCATACCACCGAAACAGACTGATCCCGAACACGACCGGAATCGCGACCAGCCAGACGTAGTGATAGAGCAGCGGCACTTCGGACGTTCGCAACGGGACGAGCCACTGCCGGGTGGTGAGATGAGCACCGCCGGTCGCGGCCTTTAAGAATGCGAACCAACCGACGGGGCCAGACGCCGAGATCGTGTCGGCGATGGTCTGTCGATGTCGCAGGAACCCGAGCCACAGCCCGCAGAACAGCGTGATGTACAGGGACTGCGTGATCAGCGCGTGTGCGTAAACGAATGCCAGCGAATGTTGAGAGTCGATCAGCACGCGGACATACGGGTTGCCTTCCAGCGCCAGATCGGGACTGCAGGCCACGGTGACTGAGATATCGCAAATCGCGCCGCCCACAATGAACGCGGCCCCGCACCACGTCACCACTTTGGGTAGCCGAGTCTCTCCCTGACTGACCAATCGGTCGAGCAGCACCAGCAGGATCAGCCCCAACGCGGGCAGTGAATAGGCCGTGTACAGGTGCAACCGCCACCGATCGAGCGGCCAGTCTTCAAACAGCACGCGTCGCCAGGGAATGCCGGTGAGGTTATAGAGTTCGCCCCAGAACTCGTGCCCGACCACGTTCGCGTTCGACAACGTTTGCAGCGTCAAATCGCAACCGATCCAGCACAACATCAGATTCGACACGATCAGGAACCGACGTAGCGGAGCGTTCAAACTCCACAAGATGATGTCATCGCGAGGCTGAGTCATACGAATGCTTCCGAATGTGAGTCGCTGACGAACAGGAGTGATCGGTGAATTGGAGGAGAGGTTCTCTGAGGACCGGCGCATCAATCACTGGCGGCATCAATCCGATACTCGATGTGAGCCGGGTGCCGTGAGGCCCCGGATTCTTTATCAATACGTCCGGGGCCTCACGGCACCCGGCTCACCAAACCCCGACAGTTGTTGATGCGCCGTTCACTTACTCATTCTCCCGCGCCGTACTTGGGCAAGTTCTTACCGGCCCGCTGGCTCCGGTCGCGTTTCCTGTTCGTAGCGCAGTCGGATCGTTTCGCGTTCGGTGCGGATGTCGAGTTGCTCGCGATTCGCAGACGGGGACAACACGTAATACGGTTGCAGTAGTTTTTCAGTTTTCGAGGCCACCTGACGACCGGTTCGTTTGTCGATCACTTGCAACCGACCCTCACTCCCCTTCGCTTCGTTTTCACCGATGAGAGGCTGTCGCCACAACTGCACAAACACGGGGGCGAGACGTGAGGCCGCTAGCGGGAGAGGTTCGTTGGTCAGTGTTCGTTGCCAGGCGACCGACTTCGTGACGCGATCAATCGCCAGCCACGGGCCGGCGAGGAACGGGAGCCGCTTCCCGCCCCAAAGCTGTTCCGACTGCAACAGCGTCTGTTGTAAGACCGGCCCCGAGAACGCCACGTACCAACGCCACGCATCGTGATGGCAGACGATCCGTTCGAGTTTGGTCGGGACTTCGACCGTGAGCGATTCTCCCAACGGCACGCCGGATTGAGTCGCAATGAGATGTAACAGACCCTGCGGTTCGACGACTCCCAGCGTGTCGCGATCGAGGATGAACGGGACGGCTTGTGGTGCGAAGCGCTTCGACCAGACGAGATTCGACATTCCCGGTGGCTCGCCCAGTGACGTGTTGATCGCCGCATCCCGCAGTTCGATTTGTACTCCCGTCTTGTCATTCACGGTCAGCCAAACTCGGCCTTCAAACTGCATCAACACGTCCTCGGTCGAAACATCCCACGGTTGTTCCCGCAACGTGCGACCGTCCACGGCACTCAGCACGGTCAACGATCGTTCGCCGGGCCGCCACAGAAAGACGCGAGATTCGTTGCCGAATGTCAGGCACTGTTGTGGCAGAGCGCGTCGCTCCCACAACCGCTTGCCGGTTTGAGTGTCGATACAGATCAGGTTGCCTTGTGACTGATAGCACAGGTAATCGGGACGGGCGGGACCGATGCGGCCGAGGACGCGGCCGAAGTGGTCGCTCAGCCGAATGGATTCGTGCCGCACACCGACGCGCGCGGGAATTGGTTCCTCGCTGACTTGGACCGACAAACCGGGAGCCGTGTCGAACTCCCACGCGACGCTCGCGTGAGGCTCGCCTCGGTCATCGAGCGGCGCGATGCCGAACAGTTCGG
>JAYVOX010000736.1:0-12701 GCA_043757695.1 Schlesneria sp. | reverse complement strand
ACATCCCCCAGATCGACCACCCTTTGACTCGTAAAAGGGGCTACTTGCTGCACATTGTTGTAGCCCCACAACAGCAGCGATTGCTCACGAATGGCGCGCGGCCCGAATCGCGTTCCGCTGCGATACGACACCGACCCGTCATAGGGCACGCCGAGAATTGCCACGTCCGCACTCGTCGCATCCGCCGCGAACGGGACTCGCCCAAACGTGGCGATCCCCGCATAAGGCTGAGCCGCGAAGACGGGTTGCTGTGTTGAAGAATGCGCAGCGGGATTCACGGAAGGAGGCATGGCGCGGTGGACTCGAAGTCAATCGGTTGGTGTCTTGTCTAAGTCAGAGGCATCTTGGAGTTGGCAGACCTTAACGACCCCGGCGAGTTGAATCACGCGCGTCTAGACATTTCCGGACTCTTGAGCGTGGCAGACCTCACCTGAGGCGGGCGTCCGGTCTGCGGCTAGTCTGCGAACTCCTGCCGGTCCCGCAGATTCTTGGCTTCCGGCGATCGTTGCAGATTCAAGTCCTGTTGCTGGGCAATCTCCAAGAACTGCGGCTCGGTCATCTCAAACGACAAGCCATGCCGCTTCGGATACGGCTTGAGGAATTCGAGGCCCGCCGGCGGAGTGGTGATTGCGGATGTCTTTTGTTGTGCCCACCACGCCAGCCAGGGTTCGGGTTTTTCCTCGAACTTCTCGCCCGTCAGTTTGCGCAGATGTTGATAGATCATTCCGCCGACATCGTTGCCCGATTTGAGTTCGGACATCAGCAGCGGCAGAGCGTCTTTGCCGCCCATGCTGGCCAGTGCCGAGACCGCGTAGCCGTGAACTTTCTTGTCTCGCAGATGCGGTACGAGGCGCGGCATCGAGGCGGGATGATCGAGATTGCAGATCGACGACAACGCTTCGATCCGCACTTGTTCGTTCGAGTCGTCCGCCAGTTTGAAGAGCACGTCGGCGAACTTCGGATCGGGTTTCGATCGCAGGGCGACGGCCACCGATTTGCGAATCTCGTCGTGCTTGTCGGCGGCGAGTCGTTCAATTTCGGGAGCCAACAACTGCGGTGCTTTACCGCTGAGGCTGCGCAAGGCTCGATGCCGCAACTGGTCGTTCTCGTGGCGGCTCAGTTTCACGAGCAGTTCATAGTCCGCGCGGGTTTGATCGTTGAGTTCGATCTTCACCCAGTCCATCAGTCCCGCCGAGTCGCTCACGATTTCCAGTCGCTCGGAACGCAGTCCGTCGGAGATGGCTTTCAACACCAGCGGCGTGCCGTCGCACTTCGATCTGCTCGTGCTTCAAGCCGTCGATCAGAGCCGGTACTGCCGGAGTGCCAATGCTCGCCAGCGCCTGCTCGGCATGTCCCGCGATGGCCGAGCCGATGTTTCCGACCGTCACCCACTCTTTCGTTTCGGCCAGTCGTTCGACCAACGCGCTCGCCGCGGCCCCCGCTTTCTCCTTGAGCGACCCCAACTCAACAATCGCCTCACCCCGCTGCTGCTTGTCGTCGCTCGCCAACTGTTTGACGAGCCGCGAGACCTCTTGCGCGATTCCGGCTTGCGGTTCGCCGACCGCCAACTCAGCCTGCTCCGGTTGGTCCGCCGCGTCGGGTGCCACTGGCGGTCGCCTTGGGCCGCCAGTGGCTTTGAAGAGCACTGGCGAGCGAAGCCCCTCGCCAGTGGCACCCGGCGCAGGCCGAATTCGCTGAAGTCGGCGAAGCGGATTTCGGCGAATTCCGCCCACTGCCGGGCGATCCGATCAGAACGCATGCGGACGACGGATCGAGCGCAGATGCCCGGCGCCGTTCCCGGCGGAGATGGAAGTCTTGGGAAGAGCGGCTTCCAAATCGTTGAACTCTTGCTGGCTGATGTTCGCCATTTCAAACACGAGTTCCCGAAGCTGCGTCAGTTCCTTGAGGCCACCGTATCCGCCCGCGTCTTCCAAATTGGTGAGCCACAGCGTTCGCAAATTCGGTAACCGTTTGAGCTGTTGAAGCCCAATGACCGTGAAGTCGCTGCCGCCGCCGCCGAACGTGCTTCCGCTGCCCCACAGGTCCAGACGGGTCAGCGACTTGATCTCGGCGAGATGCGCGAGTGCCTCATCGGTGAGCGAACCGGTTCGCATTTCCAGATGCTCCAACTTCGTTAGGCCCTTGAGATGACCGACTCCCACATCGGTGATCGCTTCGCGCCGAAGGCTGAGTCGCCGAAGCTCTGGCAGTGTGGCGATTCGCTTCCAACCGTCGTCTGTGATCTGACTGGACGACACGGACAGGGATCGCAACGTGCGCCGCTGCGCGATCCGTTCCGCTGTCGCGTCGGTCACGAACTCACCCTGCAAGTCCAGCGCGGTCAGCCGAGGGAATTCGAGGAGGAAGTCGGCCGGGACGGTCTGGCCAGGCAGGGCGAGGATCTCCAACTCCCGCAGGACGGACAGTTGACGCAGCGACTCGGATGAGAACCGCATGAAGCCCCAACGCTCGGTGCCAACGTAGCTGGTGAGCCGCAGGTGTGTGAGTCGTTTCAGCGTGGCGATGGAGGCGATGGCCGCGTCGGTCAGGCGGCCCTCCTGATACACATCGAGCTGCGTGAGCTGCGGCAGCCCTTCGAGCCGCCGGATGCCCGCGTCGGTGGTGCCGCATTCGTTCAGGCGGAGTTCGCGCAGTGACTTCAGCCCGACAACGTGCTGGAGCGCCTCGTCACCAAGTCCCTCTCCTGTCTGATTGAGGCTGGACAGTGAGAGCTTCTCCAATCCCGTCAACTCGGCGAGATGAGCCAGTCCGGCGGCCGTGATTTTCGTGGTGCTCCCGATCTCCAGTTCACGCAACTTGGGCAGAGACTTGAATCGCGCGAACAATTCGTCCGTCAGCGCATCGCCCGCCGTGACCGCCACGATCTGATCGTCATCGCCGAGCGTCACGAGCAGCCCCTGGTTGTAGACCGGCTTCAACCAGTCGGGCAGCACTCGCGCCGTTCGCTCCTGTGCCGCCGAAAGCGTGGTGAGGAACACGGCGCCGTCCCGCAGTTCGCGAAACACGCCCGGATGCGCCCACCAGTCGATCAGTTGCGTCAGCGCGTCACCCAGTGGCTCGTCCGTGATCGTCACCGTGACGGGGGCGTTCAGGTCGAGTTTCGCCTCGGCCAGCGCAGGCTCATCCAGCCTCAACGGCACCCGCGCCGCCCGAGCCAGTCCCGCCAACGCCTCCCGCAACGGCAGTTCCTTCGCGTTCAGAGAGACTCGTCGCGCGAAGACCTCTGCCGGGATCACGGGATTCGCCGCCTGCGCGACTTCCGTTGCGCGGCCCTGCGGTGCGTCTGGAGGCTGCTCACCGAGATTCCCGGCGGGTTTCCCCTTTTCCTGCCTTGTCTGGGGACGCGGACCTTGCGGTTGCGGCGGACCTACTTCTGAAACCTTTTGCCCATCGACAATCTCGAAGTCGATTGTGCTGCTTGTGATGCCGTCGCGTTTCGATGGTTCGCCGTCTTTCTGACCCGTGAAGTTGATCGAGGCCGAATGTGTCAGCTTGTATTGGCCCGCGACTGGTGTCTTGAAATACGGATGCCAGTGTTGCTGGCCGGGGCGCGGGTTCTCGCCGAGTCCGAAGTTGAGGTAGAAGGGGCCGAGCGCTTCGCCGGGTGCGAGCTTTTCGTGGTAGTGTGGGATGTGTCCGAGCAGCGGGATATTTTCGAGTGCGATCGGTTCGCCCTTCGCGTTGAGAACCTTCGGCGTGTTGCCAAAGAAGTCGGGAGCGGTGTCGAACTTGATGGGCTTGTCGCTGGCGTTGCGGATGAAGACGACCAGCGGGACTCGTTCGCCGCTGCGGAATGTTCGTTGACGTTGCGGCTTCGTCAGCGCGAGGCCGTATTGCAGGCCGAGCTTCGTGTCGCCCCACGTCGGCTGGAACTTGTCGATGAATTCGGCTGCCGTCTGGCCGACGTAGTGGCCGTTCTCTTCCACTCGATCTTGCCGCGAATGAGGTCCGGGGCCTGTAGGACGGGCACTCTTGCCCGTCACCGAGCTATCGACGGGCAAGAGTGCCCGTCCTACGTCTGTTGATGCGTCGCCGCTCAACGTCCACACGGAGAGAGCCTGCTGCATGTCGGAGAAGACAACGGCCAGGCGTTGGCCATCGTCCGAGAACGCCGCGTCATTGGCTTCGGTGTGCAGGTCGAAAAGTCTCGCACCCGTTCGCGTGGACCAGATCGGCACGACATAGCGGTGCTTGTCCCCTTCGGCCTTTTCCTGCGTGCCAAGCCGCGCGAGCCGTTGGCCATCTTTCGAGAAGACCAAACCCGGACTCGCACCGCTGCTGTAGCGATACGGTCCTTCGAGCTGTTGCAGCAGCTTGCCCGAAGTCGCGTCAAGTAACTTCACGCCCAGGATGTCGCCCATTGCGAGCTGCCGGCCATCGGGCGAGAACTGCACGCTCCAAACATGGCTCATCGCCTCGCTGATGACATCCGGTTCAGAGTGCTTCCGGCCCGTGTTGTCGTTGGGAATGGAGCGCAGCAACTTGCCGGTACTCGTCTCCCAAACGTTCGCTCCGCCGCCGTCGGTCGTGACGAGCCGCTTTCCATCCATCGACAAATCAATGGCCTTCAAGTCCGTCGCCCCTTTGTCGATCACGGTTTGCAAGACGTTGCCAGAGACGCCATCCCAAACAATCACATGCGCGTCGTAAGACAGCGTCAAGCGTCCCGGCAGCGCCCGATGGCCGACGATCACCGAGAGATCCGGAGTGCAATCCAGCTTGTCGATGGCACAGTCATAGATCCCTTCCTTCGTCTTGAACGGCAGTTGCTTGAGCAGCTTGCCGGTCGCCGTCTCCCAAATCCCGACGTATTCGTCCGTGGCCGCGACAACTCGCCGCCGATCCCCGGAGAACATCAACGTTCCCTCGCGAAACGCTCGCCCATGCTTGTCACCTTGCAGCTTGATCTCGCTGATCAACTTCATGCCCACGACATCCCAGCGCCGAATCGTGATGAAGCTCTGATTCGAAGCCGTGACCAGTTCCTTCCCACCGTTATCAAACCCGACCGCCTGCATGATCCAATGATCGGGCAACAGCAACGCCGGCTTTCGCAACGTCTGCACACCGTCGGGCGGAGCGGTCGCGGCGGCGTTCTCTTTTTCCGCATCGACGAAGGGGGCGTTGGCGTCGTACTTCGCTTGGATGCCATTGGCTCGTGCGGCATCGACGGCGTATTTGCGGAGGTATTCGTCTTTGGCCGTGTCGAGGATTCTCTGGATCGGTTCGCGATAGGCCGGACGAGGGTTCTTCTGGGCGACGTGGCAAGCTGCGATTTGCAGGTCGATGTACTCGTGAGCCAGCGCCGTCGGCAGATAGTCCAATATTTCTGCTGGGATCGGCGCGGGAAGAGTGTTGAGAATGATCTCGGCCAGATATGGAGAGTCGGACTTCAGCCACTTCATCAACTCGGCCTGCCAGCCTGCGGGGCGGAAGCTGTCTTGCTGACGTAAGGCGATGGCGAACGCAGCGGCTTCACCGGGATGAGTCGGCTGGTTCGGAGCCTTTGCTCCGCGCCGCAGCAAATAAATCACCGTGTGCTCGAAGCCGGACGCCGAGCCGCGCGGGCGGAAGTATTGATTCGTTTCCAGCGGCAATGTTTTGGTCAGTTCGATGGAATGGGCAAACGCCGCGAGGCAATCGCTGAAATCGTCTGACTGTCCGATGCAGCGGTAGATGAAGTCGATATCGACGAGCAACGACTGCGGATGTTCCGGCGGGAAATAGCCGTTGCGGAAGACCTTGAGGAACTCGCGGTCGTTGGCATCGGTTTCGAGCGGCTGCGATTTGCGTTCCTGCATCAACGATGCGACCGCGACATTCATCCGCTTCGCCAACCGAGTCAGCGCCGGTCCAAAGCCGGGCTTCCACAGACGAGCGACTCGGGCGCGATAGGGCGCGTCGGACTCACTCAGCGGTTCGTTGAACCAATTGGGAAATGGCAGGCAAGTCTTGAGATGTTGAAAACAGGCGCGAGCCGTTCGCCAGTCATCGCGATCCAACGCACTGGCCATTGTGGCGACGAGTACTTCGTTCGCCTCGATCCGCTCCATTCGTTGAAGCGACTGCAACGCATCGCGATCACTCTTCGCCGCGTACTCCTTGAGGATCGGCAGGTAAATCGGCTGGTGCATCGCCTGGAAGTCGGCCGCTCCCGGTAAGAAAGTCATCGCGTTGTCGTCATACGCCTGTTGCGGCGCTTGCTTCATTTGCTCGAACACCCGCCGAGCTTCCTCCGGCGTCGGCTGCTTCAACGTGAGATACGTTTCACCCGACGAGTACGAATTCTTCGGCTCTTCTTCGAGGCGATTGACGTTCTCGACTCGCAACCGATACCGCCCCGGCTCCAGAAACTTGAGATACCGCGTGACGAACAGCGTCGTCGAAAACTTTTCGCCAGGCTTCAGCTTAAAGCCTCCGACCGGCCCGCCAAAGTTTTGCGGCATCGGCCATGTCGTGACCGGCTCGCCGATTGGCTTCCCGTTTTCATCGACCTTCACCGCCGACATCCGGAAGCCGTCGTTGATTCGCAGATCGGGATAGAAGCCTCCTTTTCCATACGGAGCCTCCTCCATTCCGTCGTTGGTCATTTCGTAGTCGATGGCGATGCTCTCACCGAGCAGAAACTCCTTCCGATTCAGCTTCAGTATGACGCGAATCGATTCGCCGTCTCCGCCACGGATTCGTTGAATGCCACTGCACTTCGCGTTTTTGCCGAACATCACGATCAACGTGTGACCGTCGCCGAGCGTGATGTGATGTTGGACCTTGTCTCCATCAACGGTCTTGCGAGTCTTCAACTCCTGCTGCTTGACGATCTCCAAGAACTGCGGCTCGGTCATGTCGAGCGACAAGCCATGCAGCTTCGGATACGGCGTCAGAAATTCGAGACCATCGGGCGGCTTCGACTCCGCCCGTGGGATGGGCACTCCTGCCCGTCTTTCTTCTCCCTTTGAATCCGAGACGGGCAAGAGTGCCCGTCCTACGGCTTCCTCAACCGTCTCGACACTCACCTTCACATCGCTCGTCTTTCCAGCTTCGAGCGACACGCCTTTGAACGTGACCCAATGCCGATACGGCCTCAGTCGGAATTCGTAGCGGGCGAGCGGCTGCTTCTCATCGGACGCGAGGCCGTAGTTGTCCTCATGGAGGTTGCCGTCGCGACCGTAACTTTCCCAAAGCTGGACTCGTTGTTCCTTGCCGTCGGCGTCGATGCCGCGGATTTGGAAGTCAAACTGCGACGGCGTATCGCCGGAGTGCTTCAGCACCAGCGCGAGATTGTTCGATGCTCGCTCATGCGGCTTGACGCCCACAATTTGGAGCTTCTCGTAGTGCGAGCGATAGTGGTCCTCATTCGTCAGCGGGTTCAGAGTCTTTCCGTCCGGACTGACTTGCAGCCACTGGCCCCACGGATCGTCAGTCAGTCCGACTCGCACGACATCATCGGGCGTCGTCCATTTGCCTCCTAGGGGCGGATCGCCGCGCAAGCCGACTGAGACACGCAGCTCATACGGTTCCTTGATCGGAAGATTGGGATAGCCCGACTTGTTCGTGGGCATCACGAACGCCAGCGAAGGCTGGTCCTTGAGGCCACGGAACCGAAAAAGGAAGTCGCGCGCCGAGGCCAACGGTTCGGGATGCTCACCGTTCTCAACGAATGTCCCGGTCACCCTCTCTTGGATGTAGGTCGTCGCCGGCCAATACCCGACCTCACCAATCGGCCGTCCATCCGGCTTCCACCCGTTCGTCGCCGGAGCAGTGTTCTTCGTGATCCCGACGAACTCGACAGAGCGGCCGTCGGTGAGATTGGCGACATAGTGTTGAGGCTTCACGGCGGGGAGCGAATCGGTTGAGACGACGAGGCGCGTCATGTCGCCTTCGTCGAAGGCGACGTTCTCGAAAATGGCCCAGTGGCGGTAGAGGCGGAACTGGTACTCGAAGCGGTCGATCTGTTCAGGAGGGAGCTGGAACAGGACCGTTCCTTTCGACATGCCGGTCGATTTGGAATTGGCGTCCGAAGGGAGGTTGCCACCGGCTCCCGACGTGTGATGCGTTTGTCCCGACTTGTCGATCGCGACGATGCGCAGATCGGGTTGTCTCCACGCTGTCGGCATTTCAAACGCGAGTTCCGTCTGCGTCACCGGCACGAACTTGCCCTCGACCTCTTTCTGTCTTCCGTCAAGTTGTCTGACGCCCGTCACCGCGATGTCTTCCGCGATGTGATCGACCGGAGCATCGCTGGGGCGTGGCCGTCGTTGGCCGTTCGCATCGAGGACTCGCACGGGCGAGAGCGGTTCCGTCGCGACACCGACTCGCACGACAGCGGTCTTTTTGTTGGCGTCCCTCTGCAATCCGCCCGAGAACGACATGACCTTTTCGCCCGAGGGAAGCTGCTCCACGATCGGATGGAAAGTCATGTTGGCTGTGACGCCCCTGTAATCGTCGCCCACTCCGCGCACTTGGATTTGTGCCCATCGCATTTCGACCGGTCCATCGTGACCCGTCATGGACACAATCCCGATACCGGGTTTGAAAGAGGGTGACGGCGACAACACCGCTCCATCCGGACGCCACCATTGCTGTGGCTGGTCCACCATCGCAGCCAATCCGACGAACTCAACGCTCACGCCGTCGGGAAGCTGAGCGATGTGTCGTTTGGGGAAGTTCAGGGGCGGGTTGAGAGGCGTTACCGGTTCGGTGGCGAACCCGGTGAACTTGGTCCAGTGGTTGGGCCGCGACTTCAGGACGAACTGCTTGATGTCGGCGGCGGCAACGGTGTGGGTGAAGTGTCCGCTGCTGTTGGATTGGCGATATCCGGGGCTTCTACAAACGGTGCGTGATTGGCCTTCACGGTCGATGAGCGAACCATCGCGTTTGATCGCCAGGACCGTGAGTTCCTCATCGCCCTTCCCTTCGGACCAGAACAGCGATGTCGTTTTCGTTGGGAACGGGCCGTGTCCCGCAGATTGATTTGAATTCCCGAACTTGATCTCCAGTCCGCCGACCGTTGCCGTTGAGTCCTTCGCCGTGCCGATGGTTGCCTCGGCGGTCCACTGCCCGAATCCGGCTCCGGCTTCCAGCGAGACCTCACCTGATTTCGGATCGAAGTAAGCGGGAACGATGCTGAATAGTGAGTCGCCACCGCCCATCAGGTGCGGAGCCACGTCGAGAACCCCGTTGCTGGAGACCATTCCCGGCGGCTGCGGTATGCCGCGCGAGACGCCCTGTTCGGAAACACGAATGACCGCAACCAACCCCTCATGCCCGTCTCCGTTGTGATCGGCAACGCCCTTGAGCGGTTCACCATTGGGAGTCCACCAGATCATGCGGGCTGTGCTGGGACGGCCCAGTCCGACGAGTTGGATTTCGCCACCGTGTGGCATCGCGTGAGTCCACTTCGCGTTCTTGTCGAAGACATCGCGCGACGAATGCGACTGCCACTCGGTGATGCGAGCAACATGTTCTCTCGTGGCGTTGGCCCCTCGACGAACCCAGTCTTCGACGCGAGTCAGCTTGTGGAATTGATCAAGCTGCTTCACCGGGACGCGGACCGCTTCGTGGACGAAGATCGCATGGAGCTTCGGTGCCTGTTTGGTTTTCGCTTCGTTGCGGGAGCCCTTGGCGTCCATCACCAATTCTTGATACTGCCTGATGACCGGAGGCGGTGACAGCACAATCAATGTCGCTTCGCCATCGGACATCATGGAATCAAACTTCACGGCTACCTTGGAAGGAATTGTGCCGGTTTGTTGTTTGGGTTCGGCATCAATGTCGGATGTCGCAGCATTTTCCGTTTTCTGGACGGGGACCATGCCCATTTGTTGAAAGTTGTAATTCCCTTCGACGACCAGATGCGCTCGATCCGAGTCTTCGTCGCGAGTCTCGTGGCCATCCGCATACCAATTCAAAGGGTAAGACGGGTCTTGGTTGTCCCCAGTCCGAACGACATCCGAATCGATCATTTGAAAGAATCGCTTTTCGGAACCGATGCTCCATCCGCCGGTCGGCATCGAGTGGCGTATCGTCTTCTGCAACGCGACCAACCGTTTGTTGTCGGCATGGTTTTTCAGGACGGTTCGCAGTTCTTCCGCCGAGCAACGGAGCGTCGTGTACTTCGCGTCGTCGGGAGTCTGCATTGCACCAGTTTCTTGGATGGCGAGGCCGTTGATCGCTCGAATCTCATTCATCACCGAGTCGTCAACGATCGCCGACCATTCGACGATGACGGTCTTCTGCGTTCGGTCACGATTGATTTCGGCGAGGACGACCAGGGTCATCGAACTGAGGAACCAGATCGCTCCGAGACAACAGGTAGCGAGGCAGCAGAGGAGCCACGGGTGGACGGCTCGCACGTTCATTTCCGTTTGGTAGCCGAGCAGCCTTGCGATGCGTTGCCTCAGCGTGGGCGGGCGGTCTCCCGTGGCGAAGAGGCTGACGGCGGTGAACGAACGGCGTTGGTTGTGGCCGCGCCGTTGTTCGACCTCGCGACTGAGTTCGGCCACGCGGAGGAGTGAGGTCGCGTAATCGAGCGGCACCGCACCGCAAGCGACGACCAGATCGTCGCAGCAATGTTCGCGTTCGTCCCGGATGCGGCGTGAGACCCACCAGACCGCCGGATGAAAGAAGAGGACCGATTCAATCACGCACTGCATCAGATTGACGAGATGATCGTACCGCCGCAGATGCGCCAGCTCGTGAGCCAGCACCGATTCAATCTGTTCGAGGGTGAGACCGCTCGCCAGCGAGACCGGGAGTAAAATCATCGGCTTCAAGATGCCGAGGACTGTCGGGACCGTGACCTTATCGCAGTAAGCCATTGTTGGCACGAATTTCATCCGCAACGCATCGGCCTGCCGTTGCAAGGCGTCGAGCAGCGAACGCTCGGTAATGAGCGTCGCCTTGTTTCTCAATCTCCGCCCGCCCCACAGACCGAGCGACAATCGCAGGCCCATCAACGCGACACCGATCAGGTAGAGACTCATCACGAGCGGCGCGTAGTCACGCCACCAGGCCGATTCACGCTGAAGGGTGTCGGTCACAGTGGACTGCTGTTCCGTCGAGCCATTCGCCGCGAGACCGCCTTGTAGGATGGGCACTCCTGCCCGTCCGCCTTCGCTGGAAACCTGTCCCTCGTCATTGGGAAGAGGACGGGCAGGAGTGCCCATCCTACGAACGTCCGTATCAGCCCCATTGCCGCCAGCCGCCATGGCCTGTTGTTCCGCAGTGCTCATGACTGAAGTCGGCGAAGGGACGGCCTCAATCGGTGTCACCATTGAGGGCATCGACTGCAACACGACCAGCGTGACGAAGGGGCTGGTCGCCATCGCGATCAGCGCCGCAAGCCACACGCGGTACCGAGCCTCCGCCGTCCGCTGCCGCCTCACCGCGACGGCGGTCACGACGGCGATCAATGTTCCAATCCACAGAAAATGCCCGAACGACAGCACCAATGCGGCACACAGGTCTCGTGAGAACAGATTGTTCATGGCGGCTCTCTTTGGGGAGTGCTTGTTTGGAGTGCGGCGGCTCGACGCCGCTTTGGCATTTTCGGGCGAAGCCCTGTTCCGGGTCCGACAACTCGTGCTTGATTGCCTGTGCTGGAGGAACGCGAAGATTCAAAAATCGGAAAGCGGCGTCGAGCCGCCGCACTCCAAATGTCACGGCTCCGACTTCTCACGAGCCTTGCGGTTGATCAGCGAACGGATCTGTTTGAGTTCGTCGTCGTCGAGTTCCGAGGTCTCCAGCAGATGCTGCATCACCGCTGTGGTCGAGCCACCGAAGAGGCGATCGACGATGTCTTGCAGCATATTTTTCGACGCCTTCTGTTCGTGATACGTCGCCTCATAAATGAAGCTCCGACCGTCCTTGGCCCGCTGCACGTAACCCTTCGTATCCATGATGGTCATCATGGTCATGACGGTCGTGTAGGCGAGGTCTCGCACGGCGGCGAGCTCGTCCCGCACCTGCCTCACCGTGGCCGAGCCGAGCCGCCACAGGACTTTCAGAATCTCCAACTCCAACTCGGTCGGATGCTTGGACGTGGGGCGCGGCATGAGGTTCTCCCGAGTTTGAGCGGCGTAGGAATGCGGAGTCCACACGCGAAAGAAGGTGTGTTCGAGCGCAGCGGCTCGACCGCCTGTCTACTAATTCGTTAGCAGTGTATCGGCGACACGACCGGCGTCAATCTAATCAATTAGTTTTTCGAGAGTCGCTCTGCTTTGATCGAGTACGCCCCTGCCTCAACGCAGCGAGCAGGAGCGACGCCCTGCGCGGATTGAAGTGAGGCATTTGCCGTGTTTAACCGTGCGGGCAACGCCCCGCGCGTTAATGAGAGTCACAGGTTCCAATCACGCGCGGGGCGTTGCCCACGCAGTCAAACGAGGCAACTCAGACCGTGCGAGGTCCGAAAACCGAGCCAATTGTGAATTTTTTTTCACAGTAGCCACACAAACTCTTGGTGGATCGACGTTCTAATCCCGCCCACATCAAGGGTCGGTTTGGGGCTGATCACCCGAAACAGACTTCATCCAGGCGGAGCCGGATTGAGTCTCGCTTATTTCTTCACTGATGGAATGTCGGTGGGCAGCGGTCCTGTGATGGCCAACGAGTAAAGGTGGCTTGTCCCAATGAGGCAAGCGTGAGGCGAGTGCTTCATTACCTTCGAAGTCTGACGTTTTTAG
>JAYVOX010000735.1:0-12713 GCA_043757695.1 Schlesneria sp. | reverse complement strand
CAGTGGAACAAGGAGGCGTACAACGTCCGTTCCGAGTTGCAGTCGGCGTTGGTCGGACAAACGTATGAAGACGCTTGCCGCATCGTGATGTCGATCGGGGATCACGACGGGCCGGGGATGCTGCCCGACATGGAAGATCGCCAACTGTTCGTCTCGTTGCCGACGGCGATTGCCGGGGCGATGCAGTCGCATCCCGACTTCGCGAAAATGATGGTCGAGAAGTTCGGCCCGCTCGGCCAGATTCGCGTGCGCAGCGCGATCAACGCGAGCGACGTTCGCAGCGCGCAGGCCGCGACGTTGCAGTTCTTCGGAACGGAGGCGGCAGCGGAAGCTCATCAATGGCTCGGCGATCGGGCGCTCGCGGCGGGTCGCTTCCCGGCGGCAGAAGAACATTTTTTGACGGGACTCACCCACGCCTCACCGCGCCAGCACGAGTCACTCACGGCGCGACTGCAACTGGCAACGGCCCTCAACGGTCAGCAGCCGTCGTCACCACTCGTCAAACCCGCCAAGCCGATCGCACTGAGCGGCACGATGATCCCACCCGATGCGTTTGAAACATTGATTCGCGATCTCTCGTCACGGCCTTCGGCCGCGAGTCGCTTCGTCGTGACGGCCACATTGCCCGTACCGCCGCCGCTCGTTCCCGCCGCGTTCAAGTTGGAAGCGCGGGCGCAGTTCGATGGCCAGCCGGGCAACAATCCCGGTCGAGGTGAGTTCCGTTTCGGCGATCCCTTCGCGCGGCAGTTGGCTGTCGTGGCGGACTCACAACGCCTGTTCGTCAGCAACCGCTTTCAAGTGAATGCGTATGCGTTGCCCGGAGGTCAGCAACAATGGGCGCAAGGGTTGGGGGCTGAGCAAGGGGACTCGTACGCGCTGCCGTTCGCGCCGATGAAGCCACTCATCGCGGGCGACCGACTTTACGTGAGACGACTCACCAAGGGGGGAGCCGAGCTGGCATGCCTGCAATGCGACAACGGCCAAGTGCTGTGGCATCAGCGACCGAACGCTCAAGTTCTCACTGATCCCGTCTTCTGGAATGGAAGTCTCTTCGCACTGACATTGGCCAAAGTGGACGACGACCTGATTCAGATTGAAGCGACCCGCTTCGACTTTGAAACGGGCGCGGCCACGTCGTCGCAGCCGCTCTTCCGAATGAAGGATCACGGCGAGCGTAGCCTCGTAGCGCAACTGGCTCTGTCCGGTCGAGTCGCGGTCTGCACGCTCGGGGGAACAACGGCCTGCTTCGATGGGGCAGGCGAAGTCTATTGGCTGCGGCGTCACACGTGGCTCCCCAAAATGATCGACGAGCTTTCGGAAGACTTCCGCGCCTTCACGCCGATGGTCTCCGGTGATCGCGTCGTGATCTCGCTCCCCGGTGTCCGCGCGGTGAGTTGTCTCAGCCTCACGACGGGCCGACGCCTCTGGGAACGACCGATCGCCAACCTGCGCGGGGCGGTGACCGTGAGCGGTGCGCGAGTCCTGGTCGATACCACGACGGGACTGACTGCGCTGTCGCTCGATGACGGGGCGGTCGCGTGGTCGAAGCCGCTCGATGCACGCTTGGAAGCCATTCACGCCGATGGCCGCGTGGTCGTCGTGGCTCATCGCGCCAAGCTCGTCGGCAACAAGTCGAAGCCGTTTTTGATGTGGCTCGATCTGAACACCGGTCGCGAACTGGCGCAGTCGCAGGTGGAAGGTGTCGAACGCGAAGAGAATCAACTCGGACCATTCGTCTTCGCCGCAGGCAAGTGGTGGACGTTCGCCGGGCAAGGTTGGAAGGACCCGAAGCGCGAGTTGAACGAACTGGTCGCCGCATCACCGCTGGTCCCCGGCCCCTTCGGCACGCCAGCTCTTGGTGATTGGCAACCCGACATTGTGGAGACGCAGCAAGCAGACCTCGCGCTGATTCTGCCCGGTTGGTTCCCTGCCACGGGTTTCTCGGTGGGACACAAGCTGACCGTCGGTGACGCGCGCAGCGAGCCATTCGTTCTCTCAACGAAGCTGGTGGAAACACACGACGTAACGCTGGTCGGTCAGTTTGAAATCCCCGCCGGTCGCAAGGCGTCATTGCGGCTGCGCGTCGGCAATCAACCCGACCGCCGCTGGCAACTCGGCGTGCGTGTCGAAAACCAACTCTTGCTCGATCAAACCATTGAAGAGACCGGCAGCGTCAACGGCTGGCGCGACATGACTGTAAATCTCACACAGTTCGCCGGACGAACGATCTCAATTCAGTTGCTGCACTCCGCTCCGAAACAGCAGCAGACCGAAGTCCTCTGGAAACGAGCGACGGTGGTGATTGAATGAGCGGCGACCAAGTGTGCGAGGAGACACAGGAGTCTGAAACGTCCCCTCGTTCGGATTGTCCTTCATCCGTGCTCCGGCCCTGCCATCCGTGCGATTGTTTTCTTCAAGAACAAGTGATCGCACGGATGGCAGGGCCGGTGCACGGATGAAGAACAAAGTCAGCATTCGGATCACCACGATCAGGAGAACGCCCCCTAGGGTGGCTGTCGGTTTAATGGCAATCGACTCGTTTAACCGCAAGCCGAAGGCGTGACGTGGCATATCGACTTGCACCTCCGCGCACGCCTCCGGCTTGCGGTTAAACGATTAAATCAACAGTCCCCAGGCGAAGGTGGGGGTGAATGTTCCAATTGCGAGAATCGCTCCCTTCACGAAGGCTCAACACCATGTCGTCAGCAGCTACATCGTCACTCACTTCGCAACGTGGTCCGGTTTGGGTCTGGTGGATTTGCGGGCTGCTGCTGCTGGCCAGCACGATTAATTACATGGACCGTCAAACGCTCTCGAACACGTCGAAGCGAATCACTGACGAATTCAACCTCTCCGACGAGCAGTACGGCAACTTGGAGTTAGCGTTCGGACTGGCGTTCGCCTGCGGGGCCACGGTCTTCGGAATCATTGCGGACAAGACCAGCGTGCGTTGGCTTTATCCCGTCGTCTTGTTGCTGTGGTCGATGATGGGCTTCCTGACGGGATTCGTGGAAACGTACGCGGGACTGTTGCTGTGTCGGCTGTTTCTCGGGCTGTTTGAAGCGGGACATTGGCCGTGTGCGTTGAAGACAACTCAGCGGCTCTTGCCTCCCGACAAACGGACGCTCGGCAACAGCGTGCTTCAGAGCGGCACGGCGCTCGGTGCGATCATCACGCCGCTCATCATGAAGCTGATGCTGACCGATCAGCCCGGCAGTTGGCGTCCCGTGTTTCAAATTCTCGGCGGGATCGGCGTCGTCTGGGTGGTGCTGTGGCTCGCGTCCGTTCGACAGCAAGACCTCAATCACATCGAACCGACCGGCACGGCCGCTTCGATCACGCCGCCCACGGACGAACACGACGCCACCCTGTTTGATGCGGTCTTCAGCCGCAAGTTTCTCGTGCTACTGATTATCGTCATCTCAATCAACGCCTGCTTTCAATTGTTTCGAGTCTGGCTTCCCAAGTTTTTACAACAGGGGCGAGGCTACTCGGAGTCGGCAATGCTCAACTTCAACTTCTGGTTCAACGTGATGACCGATGTGGGTTGTTTGTCGGCCGGCGCGTTGACGGCGACACTCGCTTATCGCGGCTGGTCCGTGCATGGATCTCGCTGCCTCGTGTTCGGTCTCTGCGCGGGACTGGTCTCGGTCGGGGGCCTGATCCCGTGGTTGCCGCAAGGCCCGGCGTTGCTCGCGGTGCTGCTGATCGTCGGCGCGGGGGCACTCGGGTTGTTCCCGTGCTACTACTCGCTCAGCCAAGAGTTGACGAAGACTCATCAGGGCAAAGTCTCCGGACTGTTGGGGACGTTCGGGTGGCTGACCTCTTCGCCACTGCATCCGCTGTTCGGACGTTGGATCGACCAGACAAAATCGTTCGATCTCGGCATGGCCCTCGCCAGCCTGACGCCGCTGGTTGGATTTGTCGCACTCGTGTTGCTGTGGCCGCGCGAGGTCCGTCGCTTAACGGAGCCAGCGAGCCTTGTTGTTGAGTAAGGATCGTTCAAGAAATCCCTGTCGTGGTTGTGTGGTGATTCACTCGGACAGACGGCGTTCGCGGTCCAAGGTAGCCCTGTCGCTCCGCGACAGGTAGCGAGATGAACCAGACCGCGATTTGGCGAGCCGATGCACCGAGACTCAGCGAGCGATCCCCGCGCCTGCGCTTCCTGTCGCGGAACGACAGGGCTACCTTCCCAACCAAATCCAGACCGTCATTTCTCGAACGATCCTTAGCCTCACCAGATCAGGATCGATCGCGTGAGGTCCGTCGCGAGTGTGAGTCATGGAATGACTCGCCTACGTCGCTCCGGGATTGGCCCCGCTGTTCCACGTCACGTCACTGAATCCACTCATGCTGCACCTGTTTCTCAATCCGTGGATGTTGCTGGGGCTGGCGGGCGTGTTGCTGCCGGTGTTGGCTCACCTCTTGAGTCGCAAGAAGTACGACATCGTCGAGTGGGGAGCGATGCAGTTTTTGGAACTCGATCCGAGCGCGAAGCGGAAGCTGCGGCTCGAAGAATTGCTGCTGTTGGCCGTGCGGATGGGATTGGTCTCGCTGCTGGCGATCGCGCTGGCTCGACCGTGGTTGGGGGGCGCATGGCTCGGGCGACTCGGATCGACTCAATCGCGCGATGTGGTGTTGGTGGTCGATGGCTCGTACAGCATGGGCTGGGAGGGGCGTGCCCTCACGCCACACGCGAACGCCGTGCGCGTCGCGCGTCAGTTTGTGGACGAATTGCAACCGGGTGACAGTGTGCTGGTGCTGGATGCCCGCGAGCAACCGCGCGCGACATTGGCGGGTCTCACGCGCGACCGGCAGCGGGTGCGTGAAGCTCTCGAAAATCTGCCGACTCCCGCTGGCACCGCGAACCTGCACGCCGCGATTTCCAAAGCGGTGCAGTCGCTCACCATCGGTACGAACTTGCAGCGTGAGATCATCGTCTTCACCGATCGGCAAGCGTTGAGCTGGCAGCCGGACGATGACGCTTTGTGGGCGAGACTCGACGATTTGAAAGAGCAATCGCCACAGCCACCGCGCGTGTGGGTCATGGATGTTGCGGACGGGCAACTCGGACAGTCAGCCAACTTCGCGATCGAACGGCTGCAACTCTCGCGAGAACTCGCGGTGCCCGGCGTCCCGGTGCGGATCAGTAGCAAGCTCCGCTACAGCGGCGGAGAGAACGCGATCACTCGCAAAGTCCACCTCGAAGTGAACGGCCAACGACTCGCCGATCAGACCTTGCAACTCAAGCTGGCACCTCACGGCGAAGCGACAGTCGAGTTCGAGCGGCGGTTCACTCAAGCCGGTTCGCAGCTCATCAGCGTCGTCTTGGAGAACGACGCGCTGCCGGGCGACAATCGCGCCGACGCGGCCATCGTCGTGACGGAGTCATTGCCGATCGTGCTGGTCGATGGAGACAAGCGACTCGATCCGACTCGCAGCGAAACGTTCTTTGCCCGAGCGGCACTCACGGCGACAGGAGGTGAATCTTCGTGGGTCAAATCGACGATCATCACGCCCGAGGCCATCAGCGCCGAAGCATTACGTGACGCGGCGGTCCTCGTCCTGGCCAACGTGGAGGCTCTGTCTGGCGAACAGTTGAGCTTGCTGGATCGGTTCGTCGCGAGTGGTCGCGGATTGCTGTTCGCGTTGGGGAACAAGGTGCCTCAGACCGGTTATGCGAAAGGGGGCAAGGCAGCAGGGGACGGGAGTCAGGGGGCAGGAGTCAGCAAAAGTGAGCAGATCGGTGGAGAGTTGATGCCGGTGGTGTTGGAGGCGATCGTGGCGGATGCGAGCAACGTGGAAGCGGGGCGGCCAACGTTGGGAGTGCGCGTGGCGGGCAACAGTTTGGAGCTGCCGTGGCTGAGGCCGTTTCGCGATGACAAAGGTGGCACGCTGACCGACGCGCGGTTCTCGAAATGGTGGAAAGTCTCCGTCGAGAAGCCGTCTGCACGCGACTCGCAAACGGCGACGGCAGACGGCGAGGCAAGCCGTGCTGAAGACACCGGCGTGTCGCTCGGCACGCCCGTGGTGATTGCGAAGTTGACGAACGGGGCACCGTGGTTGGTGACGCGCCGCTACGGACGCGGCACGACGGCGGTCCTCACGTCGTCACTCGATGCCGATTGGAACACGCTCCCCGCACAGCAGGACTACGTCCCGTGGTTGCACGAGTTGTTGTTCTCGCTCGCGTCGCCTTCGACAAGCCACAACGGCGACGTGGGGACGCCGCTGTCACTGAACATCTCGCCGCAACTGAACCTCGACGACTTCCAGTTCATCGCGCCCAACAACACCCCGTTCGCGGCGACTCGCATCGACGACGAGTTCCAGCCGCGCGCGCGACTCGACGAAGTCTCGCTTCCCGGCGTCTATCGTTTCACGGCGAAGAGTCACGCGGGAAAACCGTCGCCCGCCGATGAATACTTTGTCGCCAACTTCGATCACAGTGAGTCCGACCTGACGCCACTCACCGACGCTCAGTGCCAGTCACTCACCGGCGACGACCGACTCACGTTCGTCACTGATCTCATGCAGATGCAACGCCAGATGTTTGCCGATGGCTCGCGCACCGAGTTCTGGTGGCTGCTGCTCTACGGTTTCATGGCGTTCCTGGCGTTCGAGGTCTGGCTGACTCGCCGCCTGTTGCAGGGAGCGACACGCGAAGACGCAGTCGTGTCGAGTGAGTCGTGACTGCGGTGGGATCAGTTTCCACGGCAATCACGGCAGCAGTTCTTCCTCAACAGCGGCATCGGCGTTGGCGGAAGGACTCGACGATTGAGCCGCTCCGAACTGCACGATGACGACCATGACCAACACGCCCAGCAGCGCGAAGACTTGAGTTGCGGTGACCTGCTCACGCGAAGCCCAACCCCACAAGACCGCGCCGAGTGGAGTCAAGTTGATGGTCATTGTGGCGAAGAGTGAACCTTGTTCTCGCACGAGCGTGTTGAAGAGGAACGTCGCCAGTCCCGTCCCGATGACTCCCAGCACAACGACTGCTGCCAAGGCGATTCCCCACGGTGCAGTGACATCGACAGGCGGTCGACCGACGACCCACGACAGCGGCAGCAGCACGCACGAGTTGGACGCGAGACAAAGCAGCGTCAGTTCGAGCGGTGGAAGATGCTTGAGAGACCGCTGAATGAGGCAGTTCGCAATCGAGTAACCGAACGGCACACTCATCGCCAGCGCCAGTTCACGCTGCGGGATCGCACGGCCCACGCCATCTCGCATCAAGATGATCAGAAACACCAACGCACCCAAAACTCCCAACCCCTGACGTACCGTCGGCCAATGCCCCAGCATCGGGATCGCAACGAGCAACGTGAGGAGTGGAGTGAACCCGACCGACATCCCGACCAGGCCACCGCCGATCCGCTCGACCAGCCACGGCTGTAGCGAGTGCGGCCAGGAAAACCCGAGGGCCACCACGACCATCAACGGCAGCACATCGCGTTGCTGAACGGTGAACTTTCGCCGCGCGAGAATGAACATCAACGCCAACACGGCCGCGCCACCGATGGCCCGTCCGGCACCGATCTCAATGGGAGTCAGGCAGGGCGAGGAGAGCTTCATCAGCATGAAGCTGCTGCCCCAGATCACGCAGACCAGACAGAACAACACGTAGGGCATCGAACGGCTGTCGTCCTAAAATCAAGCGGACACAAACTGATCTCTGAAATCGCCCTCGCTGACGCGGCGGGTTACTGAGAGCAACAGGACGCACGATGTCACGAACTGGCTTTCGCGCGCAGGGAGCCGCTGCGGTAGGCGTCGGCCATCGCCAGTGGGATTTCGGCTTCTGCCAGTACGACCTTGGCTTGGTTCTCGACGGTCAGCGCCTTCATTTCTTGTTCGGCCGCGACGGCGCGTGCTCGGCGTTCTTCGGCCTTCGCACGTGCGATGCGCATGTCGGCCTCCGCCTGATCGGCTTGCAGCCTGGCACCGACATTGAGTCCCACGTCGATGTCGGCAATGTCGATCGACACGATCTCATAGGCGGTCTGAGAATCGAGGCCCTTGTCCAACACAGTCTTGGCGATGAGCATCGGGTTGGCCAGCACTTCTGCGTGGGTGGCACACGAGCCGATGGCCGAAACGATCCCTTCGTTGACCCGAGCCACGATCGTCTCTTCCGTCGCCCCGCCAATGAGCTGCGCCAAATTGGTCCGCACGGTGACGCGGGCACGCGCCTTCAACTGGATGCCGTTCTTGGCGACACCATCGAGCGTGTTCCGGCCGAACGATTTGGGATCGGGACAGTCGATCACCTTGGGATTGACGCTGGTTTGAACCGCCTCCAGCACGTTGCGGCCCGCCAGATCGATGGCCGAGGCCGTGTTCCAATCGAGTGTGATCTTGGCGCGGTGAGCGATGATGAGTGCTCGAACCACATTGCGAATGTTACCGCCAGCCAAGTAGAGCGCTTCGAGTCGCTCGGTCGTGACCTCACGCAGACCCGCTTGAACGGCCATGATTTTGGCATCGACGATCGAGGTCGGGTTGACCTTTCGCAGTGACATGAACAGCAGTGCGAATGGCCCGATCTTGGCCCGCGTGACGAAGGCCCGCAGCCAAAGCTTGAAGTAGGCCGCGAACACCGCCAACACGATGATCGTCACCAGCGAGGCGAACCCGATACCAATGATGATCAGAATCTGTAACGCATCGCCATTCATGGTCTCTCTCCGTGGTTGCCGAGCCGCCGCAAACCAGACACACGCCACCTGCTGTACTTGAGGCAGCACGAGTTGCTGCCAACATGCTCAACCACAGTCAGGCGAAGTGTGCCGGATTCTAAACAGGCTCCCCCAGCGGGTCGAGCGACCACGAAGAGTTGATCAAATCGGAGTAACAGAACTCAAGGAAGGCTGAGTGATTGGATGCGGTTGGCCAATCTCATTCAAGAATCGGCGTGCTGCTCCTCATCCCTCGGGTGTTGCGGGAATGGGTGGCGTTGTGGGTGCCGTCGCGGGAATTGCCGTTGGGGCATCGACTGGCAGCGAACTCGGCGCGGGAGTCGGTTGTGAAATCGCAGGGACCGCCGATGCAGAGAACTCTGGGAGCAGATCCGGTGCGGAAACGTCGATTCGCGCCGCTGTCACGCGGACCACCGCAGACGGTTGTTTCAGCAGCGGCGGCAGTGATGAAACCGCTGCGGCCGCTGGCTTCTTCGGTTGAGGCGAATTCAAGAGCGGGATCAGCGCATCAAGTTTCGGCTTCGGCAATGTTGATGAGGGAGACACCGTCGGAGTTTGCAGCGTAGGGGGTGCCGCTTGCAACGCGGGCAATGCTTGCGTTGGCATCGGAGGCACAACGGATGGCGTCACCTGCAATCCGGGGACAGCAGGTTGAACTGTCGGAGAGAGCACAGGCAACGAATTGGCTCCGGTCGGTGACGCAGCCGGGAGCGGTAGCCGAACGGAAGGAATCTCGGGAATCGTCTTCGTCTGCGAGACCGGTTGCGCGGGAAGGAGCGCCGTCTGCGGAACCTGCTTGGGAACATACGCCCCGGTCGCGACATAGACCTTCGGGTCATCCACGATCCAACGCGTGGACCACGACCGACCGTCGTCTTGATTCACGACGTTAAAGAAATACGTACTTGTCTGAAGGCACGCATATCCGTAGGGGAAGTTGGAATAAAGATGGTCCTTCGCCGTCAGGTTGGCCACTCCTTCGTGACCGTAATAGTGAACCTTGCCGTCCGGCGTGATCGTCATGCCGAGTGTCCACCAACCCTCATTCAGAATGACGGGGCCGGGAATATCCTGACCTCGCTCACCCGATCGGATCAGTATTGAAGCGGTGTTCTTGCCTGCGTGTTGGGGATGATTCTTGGCATTGAACTGGATGAAAAAGCCGGGCCAATACTGCTCCATCTCGCGGCTGGTCCCGCCGGTGCGGAAGAACTTACCGGTCTTGGTGGGCTTGTTGATGATCGTCTGGCAGTCGGCTCGAAAACCGAACGAGCTCCCATTCCGTTGCTCCCACGTCTCGAACGGAGGAATATAAACTCGCACCACATAGCTGGGCGTCCACGAAGCGGGGAGCATATATCCCAACTTCTGATGCACGTTGGCGATCAAGTCGTCCTGCTGAAACGTATTTGAGAGACGACCGGGAATACCCGAGTAAAGCGTCTGCATCGCCAGCGCGCCGGTGCTTCCGGGGAGGCCGCCCGGTGGCGTCTCAACCCGTTTTACAAAGTCGGGTGTTCCGCGAAAGCCGCTCTCGAACCACATGCCGTTGTTCGAGAAGCCCGCTGGCTGACGATCGACCTTGTCGATATTCGTGCTGGCCTTGGGGAGGTTCAATGTGAACGACCAGTTGGCATCTTCAAAGTCGTCACCAACCTCGACGATCCGCTGCCCAGTTCCAGGCACGACCTGAGCCTCCGTGTGCTGAGTCCAGCCCAAGAGTGCTGCCATGACCGCCAATCCGAGTGAGACTTTTTTCATCCGCATAATGAGGCATCCTGTTCCTCAGTGAGTCCGAATTATTCCACCGTCGCACGGTGTGGCTGCGAGGAGCGTTGACTCGTCGCGACCACCGCGCTCCACAAGGTCGATCCAACCCTCAAGGTCACTGGTGACTTTGACGACTGCGTAAATCTTGTGGGGCAATGCGGAGTAGAACCCATTGGCAGGCCGAGACTTCCGTGCGGCCTGCACCCGATGTATCGGACGAGAAGCGCGAACCGGTTGAATCAATTCCACCAGCGCGGACAGGCCGACCACCAGACAAACATCGGCGTGGGAGCGAACGCGGGCGAACCGTGGATCGCACGCACGCCGTTGGCGTTGCGGCTAAACGTGGAAGCATCTCATTCATGGCCACCCAGCGCATTGTGGCTTCAAGTCTTCAAGAGCACGGCAGAGCCCACCGCGATGAATCATCGAGTGGCAGTTGGCACATACGATCGCTAGTTCGCTCAACTTCGTCATCTCAGGATTGGTGCGATCCGACAGCGGTTTTTTGTGATGGACGTGCGCATAGTCGCGACCAAGTTCGCCGTATACAGCTAAGAAATCGAACCCACAGCCAGGAACCTCGCAACGGAGCCTGCCGTTCTCCACGCGGAGAGTTTCTTGAATCTTCCTCTTGCGAAGGCGTTTTTCACGCAGACGATGCCGCCGGATTGCGATCTTGAACCCACCCTCCCATACGGATTCGGGGCCTTCGAGTACCGCATTCCTCAGAACTGGTGAAGCCAATTTGTGAATTGATGAGTGCCCGGCTTCGTCGCCTTCATCCGTCTGAAGCCGATCTCGCCAACTCCAAAACTGTTCCGCGTATTGCTGAAATCGATCATCCTCGCCTCGGAGCACATCCGTTGCAGCACGGAAGATCGGGAAGAGTGTAATGAAGTCATGGAGTACTGGCCGAGCCGTGACGAGGTCTTCGATTGGGAGTGCGATGGATCGTCCATTGATCCAAGTGCCCTCCCATTCCCGCTCGGGAACCAACCGCAGCTTGCCGACGAACTCGGCGAGGCCCAATTCTTCAGCCTCGTCTGATGGTTCCAACGCTGAGGAGAGGATTTCAAATTGCTCCAACAGCCGGATGACATCTCCCGGATGTCTCTTCAGCACTTGAACGATCGGATTGCCTTCCAGCCCCCTCAATCCAAAGAGCGTTACATGCAAACTATCCGACGTGCATTCAAACCTCTGTTGGAAAAACCAATGCTGGCCAACTACGGCCAAGCCAGCCGTCGCCAGTTCAAACGGCTTGGTCTTCTTCGCTCCGAGGCGAGGTTCGGCGTGGTCACCATCCGACATGGCGAGAGGGCATCTGTTCCGTAGATTTCCCGAAGCAGGTCGGAAGCCCGATCAATGAGCGACTCCAGTTTGGGGACGAGCAACTCTTGCAAGCGATCAGCGCGCTCGCGAGTGTTCTCGATGGTGAAGAGACGTTGTTCGGAAGGCCCGATCAAGGGCAGGAATGTCATAGTCTCTACCGCTCAACAGGAAGATGGTGGACAAGAAAATGAAGAGCTACGGTGTTGACGAGGCACCCTCATTCGATGGCTCTTTCGATTTCGGACTGCTCGACGGGCGGGGGAGTCCGTCGAGGCTGCGTTCGACGCTGGGTCAGCTTGAGCCGGCTGCTGGGGCACATTGCCATGTCATGCCTGCGAGAACCGCACTTGAAACTCTGTCACCACGACGAAGCGATCGGTCAGTTGATCGGCGTAGCTTTCCAACAACCTGCGAATCGCATCGATCTTTGACGCCTATCGTTCGTCGAGAAGTCGGAGAAACACCACACCGCGATGTGGATGAAGTTCACGAAACACCTTTTCACCGAAGTCGCGATCGTTGGTCATGAGAATCCAGTTCTCGGAAAACGCCTTGCTGAGAATGGCGGAGTCATCGAGTCCACGGGCCTCATCGTACACCGAAAAGACCTCGTGCCCCTGCTCGCGCAACCATTGGGCCACCTTGGGGCCGGTACATTCATCAACCAGGAATCGCATTCACGCCGTCTCCGCCAGCGGCATGAATGTTGTGCCTCCCAGGGACTGTGACGCAAACAGCAAACAGGCTTGAATGTCTTCGCGTGTCAGGCCGTCGTATTCATCGAGTATCTCTTGAACCGTGGAGTCATGTGCCAAGAGATTCAAAACGTACTCGACAGTCAGCCTCGTCCCCTTGATCACAGGTTTGCCCACGACCACCCGAGAATCACAGGCAATCCGTTGCAAA
>JAYVOX010000734.1:0-3400 GCA_043757695.1 Schlesneria sp. | reverse complement strand
GGATCGTTGTCGATGGGTGAGCGTTCGCGATTGAGTGTCGCGCGGGCGTTGGCGAGTGGCGCAAGGGTACTCGTCATGGATGAGCCGTTGTCGCATGTTGATGAGGCGCGAGTCGGTTCGTATTGGAAGGTCATTCGCGAACGGTGCCGTGCGACGGAGACCTCGCTCGTGTTCGCCACGCACTCGCCCGAAGTCGCGCTGCGCGAGGCGAGTCAGGCGATTTGCTTGGCCGAGGGAAAGTTGAGTTACTCGGGGCCGATGAACCAACTCTACGAACGCCCTTCGTCGCCCGAGTTGGCTGCGATGCTGGGGCCGTGCAATTGGTTGGCGGGGGATGAGGCGGGGCGGTGGCTGGACAAAGCCGTCTCGTCGGCGGAGCGACGAGACTACAGTAGTCCCGTCGCTCCGCCGACGGGACGTGTGGCCGTGACCAGTCAACTTCGTGACGGCTTTTGCGTCCGGCCCGAGCAATTCATGGTCGCACTGACTGACCAAGCACCATTGCGGGTCGAGGCCGCTCGGTTCGCAGGGGCCAGCGCGGAGGTTGAGCTTGTGGACGAGCGCGATGGGGCGCGGAGGACGTTCCTTCACCGACCGAGTGGTCCGACATTGAAAGCGGGGGATCGCGTGTTGCTGCGACTGATCATGCTCTGCATGGCGCTAGTGCTGTTCGTGGGATGCGAGGCGTCCGACGAGCCGACGCTGCACGTGAAGCACGAGAACTATTGGTCGATGCCGCCAGACGGTCAGCGCGTCCCGGCTCCGCGCGGGATGACGGTCTCACCGCAGGGCGAGTACATGGTTCTTGACAATGCGGGGCGAGTCCTCGTTTTCAATCAAGACGGCGAACTTCGGCGGCAGTGGTGGATGCCGGATTACTCGGTCGGTCGGCCCGAAGGGATTTGCGTCTTGAAGGACGGTCGCATCGCCGTCGCCGACACGCATTATCACCGCGTCGTTTTCTTCGATCACGAGGGACATGTCACTGGGATGTTTGGTGAGTTGGGGACTGAGCCGCGCCAGTTCATCTATCCGGTCGCGGTCATTCAGGACGACGATGAGAACCTGTATGTTTGCGAGTACGGCAACTACAACGATCGCGTTCAGAAGTTTCGGCCCGATGGGACGTTCGTCGCGCAGATCGGCGGGTACGGCACCGAGGAGGGTCAGTTCCAGCGACCGAGTGGCATGGCGTGCTATGCAGGTCGGTTGTACGTGACCGATGCGTTCAACAATCGAATTCAAGTTTTTGGCGAAGAGGGAAAGCTGGTTGCAATTCTGGGCGGCTCAGACAAAATGGCTGACCTCCATTATCCCTACGACATCTCGGTGACAGAGAAAGGTGAGTTGTTCGTCGTCGAGTATGGAGCGGGGCGAGTGACGAAGCTCGATCGGACGGGCAAACTGCTCGGCCGCTATGGCACGACGGGATCGCAGGCGGCTCAGTTCTCCACCCCGTGGGGACTGGCACTCGACTCACGCGGTCGAGTCTATGTCTGCGACACGGGGAACCGGCGGATTGTGGAGTTGGAACTGTAGGACAACAGATTCATGGGCATCATCTTTGAATGGGATGAGGAAAAGCAGAGATCAATTTGAAGAAGCACGGAGTGTCTTTCGCGGAAGCCAGTTCGGTGTTTGCCAGTCCGCTATCGCTCACGATTGCCGACCCACTCCATTCGGACGAGGAGAATCGGTTTATCACGTTGGGCGAGTCGAACAGTGAACGATTGTTGGTTGTCGTCTCGACAGATCGAGAGGAAACCGTTCGGATCATCAGCGCACGAGTTGCGACACGGCGTGAAAGGAAGAACTATGAAGAAGGCCGCTAAGAGCAGCAGTGATCCCGAGATGTTGGCGGAATACGATTTCAGCGGGGGAGTTCGCGGGAAATATGCCGCTCGATTTGCCGCAGGCACCAATGTGGTCGTGCTGGCTCCGGATGTGGCGGAGGCATTCCCCGATTCCTCGGCCGTCAACGATGCTCTCCGTGCGCTGATGACGATTGCCCGCAACAGCCGCCGGAAAGCCACCGCGTGAGCTGGCCCGGAGTCACAGTCATCGTCGCCGGTTGTCGTGTCTTGCCGAGAATCCCATGAACCGACTGCGGAACATCATTGCGAGCTTTCTACCATCGCCGCGCCGGGCTGTGACTTGGCGGGATGCGATCGTACTCGTGGTGTTTTTGGTGCTGTTCGTGGGTCTCTGTGCGTGGTTGGAGTTTGGCCATGTCTTGATGTTCGCGCGGCCGATGATGCTGGGCGTGGTGGTACTCGCGCCGTGGTTTTGGTGGATGCACGTCGCCGGGTTTGGCGGGTTGCCGAAGACGCGCGGAGCGGTCTCGCTGTTCGTGCGGTTGGTGTTGCTCGGTCTGTTCGCGATGGTGTTGGCCGAGCCGCGCGCGGTGCGGTCGAAGGACGTGATGTCGGTCGTGTTCGCGGTCGATGTCAGCGACTCGATCTACAGCGCGGACCAAGCGTTGAAATACGTGACTGACACCGTACAGAGTCATCGTCCCAAGAAATCAGATGAAGCGGGTCTGCTGATCTTTGGCAAGACGCCCGCCATCGAACTCAACCCGTCCATGAGCTTCCCGTTCGAGGCCCTCAATTCTCAGGTCGAGCGGGGCGCGACAAACCTCGAACAGGCACTGTCGATGTCGTCGGTCGTCCTGAAGGAAGACGTGCAGGGGCGCGTGGTGCTCGTCAGTGATGGCGTGGCGACCGAAGGAAATCTGTCGCGAATGCTCGGCGATCTCAAATCGCGCGGCGTGGCGGTCGATGTCCTGCCGATCGACTACACGTACAACGAAGAGGTCTGGTTGGAGCGGCTCGACCTGCCGCAGCAGGTCAAGCTGGGTGAGACCTATGAAGCGGCGATGGTCTTGTCTTCGCTGAGCGATGGCAAAGGGAAGCTGGTGTTGCGTGAGAACGGCAACATCCTGGCCGAGCAGGAGGTCGAGTACAAAGCGGGCAAGAACCGGTACTCGGTCCCGATCACGCTCCGTTCGGCGGGCTACTACGAATACACGGCGACGATCGAAGTGCCGAAGGCGCAGGACAGCCTCAACCAGAACAACACGGTGTTGAACTACATCTTCGTCGAGGGCGAAGGAAAGGTGTTGCTCGTCGTCGATAGCGTGGGAGACCGCCGCGATTGGGAGCGACTTGAGCAGGCGATCAAAGAGGGCGAGCGATCGGTCGAGGTAATGAACGGGGCCGATCTGCCGAACGACGCCGCGTCGCTAATGCCCTACGACACGATCATCTTCTGCAATGTGCCGCATGACGAATTCAACGTCCAGCAGATGCAGGCCGTGCGCGACGCGGTCTACAACCTCGGCGCGGGCTTCCTCATGGTGGGCGGTCCCAACAGCTTCGGCCCCGGCGGCTATCACCGC
>JAYVOX010000733.1:0-3402 GCA_043757695.1 Schlesneria sp. | reverse complement strand
TCTTCGCCTAAATGTCGGGGGCCTCACGGCACCCGGCTCACCTCGTTCATCAGATTGATACCGACAGTTATTGCTGGAACGATTCAGCGTTCCTCGATCAACGGAGCGGCCGAGTTGTCCCTGCCCGAACGCTCGTTGTCCAGACGACTCAGCCGATACGAGAAGGCTCCGAGCAGCGTGCCACGCGGGACTTGATGGCATTCGAGACACTGATATGCCGCGCGGATCGAACCGACCATGCGGATGTGGGCAGAGTTGCCGCGCACAATGAGTTCCTCGCCGTCGCTCAGTTCACCGATCGCTCCCGCTTCAAACTCATCCAGTGGCCGAGTCGGTACGCCTGCAAGTTCGTTCATATTTGGCAAGTTCTCGCTGACATAGACCGCTGCCGGACGATGCTTCAGTAGACTCACCAGTGACAAGGCGTCGATCCGCCAAGGAGTGCGTGAATCACTCGACGTGGCGGGTGGCTCTGGTCGCGAACCAAAAGCGTGAGGCTGAAAGCCGACCACGCGAGACAGATTGGGACGTTTGTACTCGTGACTCCATTCGACGGCACCGAGCGTGGGAGGGTTGATGAAGTTGAGCAGCGTCTGCTGATGCCACGGCTGATAATCGACACCGTCCGGCGATACCACTTCCGAGTCCGTGATCAGAATTGAACTCGGCTTGTGCGGCACCAACAGAAGATTCGGTGGGGCGGGAAGGGCGAAGTTCCATTCGGTGTAGGGATTCGCGGGCATCCGCTGAAAGCCGAAGCCGGTGGCCATCATGAATTGAAGCTCCGTGCCGCGGTGCGCTTCGAGCAACGACCATAGCATCGAGTGTCGCCAGATTGCCTTCGTGTTCTTGGCCTCCGAGTACAACTCCGATTCGAGCTGCGCGATTCTCGCCGGATCGACGTTCTCCGTGATCGGTAGCTCCGCAATCTGATCGGCTGAACGCGAGTTGCTCCATCGGTATCGAACCGGTTCAAAATTGGTGATGGCCCGCACGTCTTGCTCATAATCCAACCGGTCAACCAGTGAGGCCACGGGATGCTGTGCCAGATGCCCGTTCAGCTCCCTGATGATGTTGCCCCACCACGCGACCAAGCCGAGATTGACCGCGAAAGCCACAGCCATGATCCGTCGTCGCGCTGTGTTCGCCGCAACTCGTCGCAAAGAACAAACGAGTGACGTTGCGGCCAACGTGATCGGAACAATCTGGAAGAACCAATACTCGTTGAAGAGTAGTGTCAGCCACGAAAGCCCCGCTCCCACCCCAAGCGTGATCAGGCAGGATGCAACTCCGGATTTGGGACGATAGGCAATCAGAAGCACAACCAACGAAACGGTCGTGACGATCAGCAGAGTGATCCCGTGCGAGATGAGTCCCGACATGATTTCGCTTCCGCTGCAAGGAGACAACGATTCCCGAATCTCACCCAATGGTCAAGGAACACGGAATCCACCATATATCCGGCATCAGCTCCAGTCGCGAGTAGTTCATTCGGTTCGTGGTACTCGCGGCCTAGCAAATGCGGAGGCTGGTTTTCGTTCCCAAGCTCTGGCTTGGGAACGCCTGTTTTGGAAGGTCCCGCTTCCTGTTTGGAGAGTCCGCGTCTAATTCGCTCCGCCAAGCTGGAGCTTGGGAACGAGAGGTCGTGCTGACGAGAGGTCGTGCTGACGAGAATCATCCTCGTCGCCACAGCGTCTGGTCGGTGCGGTCTTCCAGTGTGATTTTGAGTTCGTTGAGTTTGTTGCGGATCAGGTCGGCTACCGCGAAGTTTTTGTTCTTGCGGGCGTCGGCTCGGATTTGGATGACGAGTTGCATCAGACCGTCCAGCAAACCGTCGTCGGCTGAGGCGGCCTTGGCCTTCGCTTCGCGGAAGACTCCGAGGATCGAGGCGAGTTCCTTGAGCAGCGTCATCCCGGCGGTCAGGGCTGGCAGTTTGCTCTTGTCGCCAGCGGCGGTGTCGAGTTTGTGATCGTTGATGAAGCCGTTGAGTTTCGTGCGGAGATCAAACAAGACACCGACCGCTCCGCCCGTGTTGAAGTCGTCGTCCATCGCGTCGAGGTATCGCTGACGGAGCGTGTTCAGTTCTGAGAAGAACGACTCTTCGGGTGCCACTGGCGGCTGCTTTGAGCCGCCAGTGTTTTCGGACGGCACTGGCGAGCGAAGCCCCTCGCCAGTGGCACCCCAAGCGGAATCGGTTCGTTGAGTGGCGGGCTTCAGCACGTAGAACGACTGGCCGGAGGCTCGTTCGTAGGTCTCGAACAGTCGGTAAAAGCCTTCGAGACTTTTGCCGGTTTCGGCGATGCGTTCGTCGCTGAAGTCGATCGGGCTGCGGTAGTGAGTGGCGAGCAGGAAGAAGCGGATTGTTTCGGGATCGTGTTTGGCGAACAACTCCTTCACCGACGCAGCTCCCTTGGAACCGGCCAGCTTGTTCGCCTCCTGAGCCTCCTTCGCTGCGGCGAGGTCCGGCTGCTTGTCTCCCTGTTTGTCGTGGCCTCCACCCACCTTGCCCGGTGCGCCGCTGGCCTGCATCAAACCGTTGTGCATCCAGTAGCGAGCGAACGGTTTGCCCGTGCAGCTTTCGGATTGAGCCAACTCGTTCTCGTGATGCGGGAACATCAGGTCGAGGCCGCCGCCGTGGATGTCGATCGAATCGCCAAGGATTTTCTTGGCCATCGCCGAACACTCGATGTGCCAGCCCGGACGGCCCGGTCCCCACGGACTCGGCCACGCCGGTTCGCCCGGCTTCGATCCCTTCCACAGGGCGAAGTCGGCGGGATGCTGCTTGCCGCCGTGAGTCTCCGCGCGTGTTCCGGCCAGCATCTGTTCGAGGCTCCGTCCGCTGAGCTTCCCGTAGTCCTCATCCTTCGTGCAGTTGAAGTAAACATCGCCGTCGAGCGGATACGCGAACCCCTTCTCAATCAGCGTGGCGATGATCTCCTGCATCTCTGGGATGTGCTGAGTTGCATACGGGAAGTGATCGATCCCATCGACGGCCATCGCCTGGAGGTTGTCGAAGTAATCCTGAGTCATCTCCTTGGCGAGAGCCTCGACGGTCATCTTCCGTTCATTGGCGCGATTGATCAGCTTGTCATCGACATCGGTGATGTTGACGACCCACGTGACCTTGTAGCCGCTGTACGTCAGATACCGTTTGACCGTGTCGAAGATCACCGGCCCGACCATGTGCCCGATATGAGCTGGCTTATAAACCGTCGGCCCGCACAGATACATCGAAACCTTATTGGGTTCGACCGTCTGAAAATCTTCCTTGGTCCGTGTGAGTGTGTTGTAAACGCGAAGTGGCATGTGTCGTCTTCCTTGTTGACGTGTCTAGTAAAGTTTGAATCAGGCGAGCCGTGTGCCGTGAGGCCACGGGTGTATTCAGTCACTGAGAAACCCGTG
>JAYVOX010000732.1:0-3403 GCA_043757695.1 Schlesneria sp. | reverse complement strand
TTCGCCGCAGCGACCGCGCAGACCAGCGCCATCGCTAACCAGAACGCATTCCAAAATGAGCGTTGAGCTTCTTTCATGATTCGGTTCCTTCCGGATGTTTTTGCCGCGTCGATCAACTCCGACGCGAAGAGTTCTTGTTTGAATTCAACGAGTAGTGTGCAACGACCCGCGAGCCACCGGGGCAAGCCCGGTGGGGACGGTCCAGTTTCAGTGCTGCATCACCATTTCGAGGTCATAAGCCGAGTGCATTGCGAGCTGGTCGTGCAGGTCTTCCAGCTCGCGGTGTGTGTGTTCGCAGTCGTCGTGTTCCTCATCGTCACCGTGAAGTTCGGCATGATCTGCCGCACCGGCAATCTCACCGAACTCGTTCAACTCACCGCGCACAATGCGAACCGAAGCGGGGGCTTCGATCCCGATCTTCACGCTGCCGCGTGCGGTGCGCATCACTCGGATCACAATGTCCTCACCGATCTTGATGGAGTCGTCTCGTTTCCGCGTCAGGATCAACATGGCTTCATTCCCTTTCGTTATCTGTTCGACCATTCCATTCGTCGTGAGCGGTTGCCGGTCGTGTGGCAGTCCGCTGGTGAGACGACGCTGAATGCAGCCATCGTGCCAGAGTTCACGTGTCAAGATCAGTTTTGATGGGACGCTAGAAACCAGCCCGTTCGCACGCTGTAAGCGTTTCAAATTGCCACCGCGAGTCACTCGAAGAGGCTCGCCTTTGTAAGACTCGCCGTCGCGCAGACTTGGCTCTGAAATGTTTACTTGAGACGTGAGTCGTTCGCGCGACGAGTCGATTCGCGCTGACGTCGCTTCGATTACTTGCGCCGCGCGTAAACGCTCTTCAGCGCGCAACCCGCGCGCGGTGCGGCCGGAACTGCCGTGACAACCGCACCTCATTACCGCGCGAGAGATCGGCCTCCGTTGCGTCACGCCGAATCGAAATGAGTGGCCTACATGGCACGCGCGTTGCGTTAGTGATTCCGCCGTGGTCAGTGTCGATCACATGCCGAGTGGCGAGAACCCACTCACGAATGAGACCCGCCTTGATGACGCCCGCGATCCGCCGAACACGACGGATCGGGGCATCTCAGAGGCCGCGAGCGACTGCTCGTCACGACCGCTCACGCGGACGGAAAGGAATGAGTCATGAACTTCAAACCCCTCACCACACTGATGACCGGAGTCGGCAGCTTATTGCTGTTGGCGGGATCGGCCCACGCCCAAGGCTGGTGGGGCGCGCCCTGCGCAACGCCCTATCAGCCACAGCCGCGCTATGCTTCACCCTGCGGACCCCAAGGGTGTTCGACTCGGAACAGCGGCTACTCGAATCAGCTAGGTTGTGCGAACGGCCTCTGTAATCAACCGCGCGATGGCTATTCGACGAACTACGCTCCTCGCGGCAATGGCTGCGCGAACGGCACTTGCAGCCCACAGCCGCGCTACTACTCGAACACACCGCGTGGCAACGCTCCTGGGGACTACGGCTACTCGGGCTACTCCGCTCCAAACCGTGGTCCTCAGGAATACGTCGCACCTCAAGGCTATGGTTCGTACCGACCGAGCTACCAATCTGACCGACCTGACTACCAGTACGAGCCAACTCCTAATCGAGCTGCTCCTCAGCCCGCCCGGATGCCGGGCTATGACGATGAGTTCAGTGCCAACAACCAACGTGGTTTCGAGACCACCTCGGTCGATTGGTCACGCACTGGCTTCGATAACCAACGGAGTCCGTTCTATCCGTAGTCACCTGTGAAGCCACGTAGCCCGACAGCGCACGTTTCTCTTTCCGGTCCCCGCTCCCGCCCGTCATCGGAGGGAGAGGGCAAGGGTGAGGGGATTCGATCGCAGCGCAATGAAGTTGATCGCGATGTTTCCAACGGAGATTGGTGGTGTTCTTCGAAATCCCCGTCTTTCGACTCATCAGCCCCCTCATCCTAACCCTCTCCCCCGAAGACGGAGGAGAGGGGACCGGAAACTGGCAGCGTGCAACGAGTGACCAGCCAATCCACAACGATGGAAAACGTGTCGAAAACCGGTCTGGCTGCGATTGGAGGCATCCAGTAAATTCCGCCCCCCTCAGCCGCCCAGGGCCATCGGTCGTGGCGCGGTTTGCGTGCGGTTCATGGAAGACCTACATGCCTCCGATCAGGATGATCCGTCTCATCATGCGCGCTCTTTTAAGAAGCTATGCCGTCCCGTGCAGTCTCCTCGCACTGTCGGCTCTCGCCACGAATCTGTTCGCTCAACAACCTGCCGGTAAGGCCACGTTGCGACCGGCACAGAGTCCGCCGGCGGCACCCAAATCGGGCACAGCACCACCGGGCACATCCACCAAGCCCGGTCAGGTCTCACAGACTGCGGGACAAGGGAGCGTTGGCCCGAAGCCTGCGCGTGGTGAACCGCCGCTGATGGTCATCAAACCGGTCTCGCCCGAGATGAAGGAAATTCTCGATGAGTGGGAGCAGAAGTCAGCGCGAATCAAGTCGCTCCACGGCAAGCACACGCGCTACGTCTACAACCACGTCTTTGAACTGGAGAAACGAGCCGAAGGAAAGTTCTATGTCGAGACGCCCGACAAAGGGCGCATCGACCTCGTCGGACTCCCTCCCGAAAAGAAAGAAGTCTCGAAAAAGCGGGGGCCGGAAACGGGCAAGCCCTATCGCATCGAAGCCGATCGTGGCGAGATGTGGATTTGCAACGGCGAAGAAATCGTCATGGTCAACGGTGACGAGAAGACCTACGAAGTCGCACCCCTTCCTAAAGAGTTGCGTGGTACGAACATCATCGACGGGCCGCTCCCCTTCTTGTTTGGCATGAAAGCCACCGACGCAGAGAAACGATATCAACTGAGTCTGCTCGGTCAGAACGACAAGTCGCTGACCATTCAGATTGTCCCGCGACGACAATCCGATATGGATAGCTACAAGGTGGCCGAGATCAGGCTCGATAAGAAAACGTATCTGCCCCTCGCGGTCAGAATGATTGATCAGAGCGGCTTGGAGACGGTCTATGTCTTCGAGATTCTCGACGTAAACAACACCAGCCTGCGATCCAAGTTGGCGGGCATCTTCGGCGACAGCGATCCGTTCCATCCTGATCTACGCAAGAAGGGCTACAAGCTCGTCCTGCCCTCCATCGAAGAAGGAACCGCTCGACCACCCGCACTCGGAGCCAAGGGATCGAACGGGGCAACCGCACCTCGCTCCAATGCGACGGGTTCTTCCGCGAACGGCGCACAGCAGCCACAGCGGCAAGCGAACTCAAACCCGCAGCCGCGCGTGAAGTGAAGCACTCCCCTAGGTGTCTGTCCGGATACCCGTAGGGTGGGCACTGCCCACCACAATCGGTCGTGGATGGTGGGCAGTGCCCACCCTACAGAAGGTCTGACCTTCGC
>JAYVOX010000731.1:0-3405 GCA_043757695.1 Schlesneria sp. | reverse complement strand
GGTTCAGCCTGATGTTCTATGTTCCGGCCGTCTGTGGCGGCATCTTCGGACTGCTCGGTGGTTATCTGACCGACCGCTTGGGCCGACGACGTGTGCTGACGTGGAGCATCATTCTGTACGCGGTCTCGGCGTTCGCAGCCGGGTACTCGACGAACCTCTACATGCTCCTCTTCTTCCGCACGACGACGTTTATCGGTGTCTGCATCGAGTTCGTGGCGGCGGTCGCGTGGCTGGCCGAACTGTTCGACAACCCACATCAACGCGAGAAAGTCCTCGGGTACACGCAAGCCTTCTCGTCGGTCGGTGGACTGTTGGTCGCGATCGCCAACGGGTTGATTCTGGTCTACGCGAAATCGCTCCCCGAGATTGGCCTGCCAGGCTTTCTCAACTTCTTCGGTGGAGAGATCGCTGACACTCACGCCCCGTGGCGCTACACGCTGATGTCGGGCTTGATCCCCGCGATTCCGTTGCTCGTCATTCGTCCATTCCTGCCCGAGTCACCGAAGTGGTCACAGAAGAAAGCAGCAGGAACTTTGAGGCGCCCCAGCATCGCCGAACTCTTCTCACCCGAACTGCGTCAGACGACGATCGTGACCACGCTGATGTTCGCGTGCAGTTACGGAGTCGCCTTCGGTGCCGTGCAGCAGATGCCGCAGATCGTCGGCGGGATTGGTGTCGTGAAAGCCGAGATCGGCGCGAGCGCCAAAGCCGCGAAAGAGAAGGAAACGATTCCCGCCAAAGCCGAGATCGCGGGGGCACGCGCGGCGGGAACGACGAAGCAAGAGAAGGTGGCCGAGTACACCAAGGCTCAGGAAATCGGCGGGCTGTGCGGACGCTTCACGCTCGCGTTCATCGTGGTCTGGTTCGCGAGCCGTCGCAAATTGTTGCGAGTCTTCCTGATCCCCGGCTTGATCCTGATGCCGCTCATTTTCATCGGCTTCGCCAAGGGAGATGAAACGACGTTCTTCAGTGCCGACATCAGTTGGCTCCCCGGCTTCCACGGCTTCCACATCTCGCTGCTGGGATTGGCCATCTTTCTGGCGGGCTTCTTCACCGTGGCTCAGTTCAGTTTCTGGGGCAACTATCTGCCACACGCCTACCCCGTTCACTTGCGTGGCACGGGCGAGAGCTTTGCCGCCAACATCGGTGGTCGCATGATCGGCACTCCGTTCGCCGCTGTGACGCAATACCTCGCCCTTCAATCCTTCGTGCCGGGAGCCTCCCAAGAAGCGAAAACCGCCTACGTCGCCGCCGGCGTGGCGACGACGCTGTATTTGGCGAACCTCATCCTGTCGTGCTACCTCCCTGAACCGAAGGCGGACGCGGATCACGATTGAACAGCGATGGCTGGAATAGTACGACAAGCTCGCATCAACCCGCTAAGGTCCGCGCTCGGACTGCGGACGTTTCATATCAGGAGTTTTGACAGTCATGTCCACGGAAGAGACCTCGCCCACACCGACAGCCCCCTCGAACTTCATTCACGACATCATTGCCGAGCACGCCGCTTCGGGGAGATTCGGTGGACGAGTCCACACGCGGTTCCCGCCCGAGCCGAACGGCTACCTGCACATCGGACATGCCAAGTCGATCTGTTTGAACTTCGGTCTCGCGAAGCATTACGGCGGGAAATGCAATCTGCGGTTCGATGACACGAATCCCGCGAAGGAAGATGTCGAGTACGTCGATTCGATCATGGATGACGTGCGGTGGCTGGGCTTCGAGTGGGACGGTCTGTTCTACGCGAGCGACTACTTCGAGACGATCTATCAGCACGCCGAGCAGCTCATCGAGAAGGGCTTGGCCTACGTCGATAGTTCGACGACCGAAGAGGTCCGCGCTCAACGTGGCACGCTGACAGAAGCGGGGCAGCACAATCCGTATCGCGAGCGATCGGTCGCCGAAAACCTCGACCTTTTCCGCCGGATGCGTGCGGGTGAATTCCCCGACGGGGCGCATGTCCTGCGGGCGAAGATCGACATGGCTCATCCCAACCTGACCCTGCGCGACCCGCTCCTCTACCGCATCCGTCATGCGCACCATCACCGCACCGGCGACACGTGGTGCCTCTATCCGCTGTACGACTTCACGCACGGCTACAGCGATTCGCTCGAAGGGATCACGCACTCGATCTGCACGCTGGAGTTCGAGAATCATCGGCCACTGTACGACTGGTTGATCGACGAACTGGGCCTCTATCACCCGCAACAGATCGAGTTCGCGCGGCTCAACCTGACTTACACGATGATGAGCAAGCGCAAGCTGCTGGAACTGGTCGAGACGAACTCGGTCTCCGGCTGGGACGATCCGCGGATGCCGACCATCGCGGGGATCCGCCGTCGTGGCTACACACCCGCCGCCATGCGGGCGTTCTGCGAAGAGATCGGCGTCACGCGGTTCAACGGTCTCACCAGCATGGGCGTCTTGGAGAACGCCGTGCGCGCGGACCTCAACAAGACTGCACCACGCGCAATGGCCGTACTCAAGCCGCTCAAAGTCGTGCTGACGAACTATCCGGACGGACAGGTCGATGAGTTGGAAGCGGTCAACAATCCCGAAGACCCAGCGGCGGGAACGCACCTCGTCCCGTTCTCGAAGACGCTCTACATCGAACACGACGACTTCCGTGAAGACCCGCCCAAGCAGTTCTTCCGGCTGGCCCCCGGCCGCGAAGTTAGACTGCGCTACGGCTATCTCATCACGTGCCAGGAGGCGATCAAAGACCCCGCGACGGGTGAGATCACCGAACTGCGCTGCACCTACGACCCAGCCACGCGCGGCGGCAACGCACCCGATGGTCGCAAGGTAAAGTCCACGATCCACTGGGTCTCGGCCGAACATGCCGTCGATGCGGAGGTCCGCCTCTACGAACACCTCTTCAGCATCGAAAACGTCGCCGACATCCCCGACGGCGAGGACTGGAAGACGTATCTCAATCCAAAGTCGCTCGAAGTCGTCACCAACGCGAAACTCGAACGCTCTCTCGCGTCGAGTCCACCCGGCTACCGCTGCCAGTTCGAGCGGCTCGGCTACTTCTGCGTCGATGCCAAAGACTCAAAGCCAAACCACCTCGTCTTCAACCGCACAGTGACGTTGAAAGACACGCTCGCCAAAGTCGAGAAGCGCGGCGGGTGAGTCGCAAGAAAATGAAGCTGGGAAACACGAAAGGCCTGTCGGAACACCGACAGGCCTTTCATTCGAGTGGAAGGCTGCTTACTTCTTCGGAGCCGGTTTCTTGGGGACTGGAAGGTCTTCGATCTTGAGATGCTTTTTCAATGCATCGAGTTCCTTCTTGCCAGCTTCCAGTTCGTCATACATCTCGACGCAGCAGGCGGAGATTTTGTCCGGCCCATCGCCCTTCTTGCAGCACTCCCCCACCATGTTGCAGTGCGCGAGGGCGTTGGC
>JAYVOX010000730.1:0-12751 GCA_043757695.1 Schlesneria sp. | reverse complement strand
GCGTGATCGAGCGGCGGACCCATGTACCTCATCCCCTCCTCGACCGTCGCGTTGTTCACGTCGGCGTGCATGTCCCACACGAAACTGGTCGTCACGGTGACGAACCCGCAACCCGCCTCGCACAGTCGCCTCGCCAACAGCAGCAGCTTGCCCAGGGCCTTCGCGTTATCGACGTAGTGGTTGTAGTTGTTCCACTTCTTGTTGATCTGATCGGGCCGGACCAGCGGAGCCGTGTCGTAGCGGGCAATCGTCGCCGGGTCTTCCTTCGACAAATCGAACGCCCCCGCGACTCCACCGAGCAAGGTGCTGAAGGCCTGCTCACGCAGAGGGTCGATCGTTTGTGTGCGGCCTCGTTCGTCCAGTTCAAACCGCTGGCGATCGAGTTCGGACAGCAACGTCCGTCGATCGCCAAGTCGATCCACGGCGACTCGCAGTTCGAGGTTCTTTTGCAGGTCGCCTCCCGAACCGGGAACAAACGGCGAGTAGCCATTGCCGAGCGACCCGGTCGATTCAAACTTGCCGAACTGCGTGATGGCCGGTCCCGTCGTCGAATCGACCGACTGCGGGAAGAGCATCGCGTTCGTCGGCATCCCCGACACGGGCCGGTTCGCGCCTGCCACGCGCGCATAGAGCGAACCGACATTCGCCCCCGAGGTCTCTTTGCAGACGACTGGCTTGATGTCGTGATTGCCATCACCCGTTGTGAATGACCTCACGATGCTCAGCCGATCCGCCCGCTGAGCCAACTGCGGAAACGACGAACCAAACGTCACGCCGGGGATCGCGGTTTGAATCTCACCCGTGACGGATTGGATGCCGACCGGCGCGGTCATCTTGGGATCAAACGTCTCGATCTGACTCGGCCCGCCGTGGAGGAAGAGCAGGATGACCGACTTGTCCGTGATCGGCAGTCCCTTCGATGCGGCAAAGCTCTTGTTGGCGAAGCCGTTCACGACTCCAAACGCCCCGGCCCCGAAGGCCCCGATTCGCAACATCTCCCGGCGGTGGTAGCGGCGATTGGCATCAAGGAGAGTCAGCATGGAGCGGCCTTGGAACCGGAGACCTTCGGTCGGGCGTTTCGGCGGGGTCGGGAGACCCGCGCCGAACAAGAAGAGGTCGGGAGACGTGCGCCATGCGGGAGACTCATTCCGAACGGAAGGCCTGGCTGGAGCAGTCTTCGGTTAGAGGAGAGTCACGCGCCGGATGCTATCGGTCGCTACAGATGCGTGCAACTGGCATCTCAACCGCACGGTTTTCTTGCCACGATGTCGAATGGTCAGCAACCAGACAGGCACGAGTGGCGCGATCTACCAGTCACGAACTTGGAACAACTCAAGCTCAGATGGCCTCGGTTGCGTGGTGCGGGCGCTGCGTCAGCTTACAAGAACTCTCAGCCTGTCCTCGTACTTTAGGAACAGGGCGGCTACATCCAGTCCACTGCACTGAGCCACTGCAATCGCAGGAGACGAATCAAGTGCCCGGTAGAGTTGCAGGCGGCGCACCAGCGGGATCGGTCGGTTGCACTCCCGTCGCCTTCGCTTTGACGAGCGTCTTTTTCCCCTGGCGCAAGTTCTCGAAACTCTCCCCGGAGACAACGTAGTACCAATCTGCGAATCGGGCGTTCAGCTCTTTGACGAGCTTCTCGCCGTCCTTGACCTTCTGATCGAAGGCTTTGGAATCCCCTTCGTACTTCTTTTGATCGGCTTCAAACTTGGCGAGTGAGGCTTCGTAAGCCAGCTTCGGATCCTCAGTCTTGTTAGCGGGAGCAGTCGCATCGGCAGCATCATCGGTGACGGGAGCGTCCGCTGTGATGGCGGCAGGTTCTTCAGGTTTCACCGGTGCCTCGGGCTTGGGGCCGAGTCCCACTTCATCGAAATGAACCATCACGAACAAATAGCGACTCTTCTGTTTTGGTTGGTCTGATCCGGGCTTCTTGTCGGCGTCCGTTGAAGCTTCCGCAGCTTTCTTTTCTCCTCCTTCTTCCTGCTTCTCTCCTTCGCCTTCCTTCGCCGCGAAGCCCGCCTCAACCTCCTTCTCTGTCCCGCTGAAGATGTCTCCAAACTTCAAGTCGTAGGCGACGCCTTGATTTGTGATGGCGATCAGTTGTCCCTCTTTGGGGACCAGCTTTGTGCGATTGGATTTGCGTTCGGTCGCAAGGAAGAAGCCTTTGTCTTGAAGATCGAGTGCGGAGAACTGGTCGCGCGGGAGTTTGCCGTCTCGCAGGCCCTGCAAAAGTTTCGCGGGCTTCTGTCGGACGCCGACAATCTTGAGATCATCGAGCAACTTCACCAACTTGTTGATCTCTTCTTGGTTCACTTCTTCCGTGGCTTCATCCAGCCCAGCCAACTTCCATGGATCGCTGGAGACTTTGCGAGACAGACTGGTCGATTCTCCTTCGACGATGGCTCCCTGAGTCAGATCGACCGAACTGGTATCGATCACAATTTCGGACAGGCGTGTGCCATCAAGTTTCAGCAAATCGGGTTCGATCCAGTCGGCGAATTTCGTCGAGACTTGGATGTCGAGCTTCGCGAAGTAAGTGGCCTTTTCATCCGGGCGACGAATGTAGAAGTTGCCTTGGCGGCCTTTGACCTCTTTACCGATGATGTAGTCCGCCAGAACTTTTCCGTCGGCATCCTTCAGAGTGATCCGATTACCGATCCCTTTGAGGTCCGCGTGCGAATCCGCCTGCGGATCGAGAACTCCAAACTCCGCGTGTTCATTGTCGCGCGGCCCGGCGAACCCTTCGCGCTTGATGCCAATCATGGACGTGGCGGTCTTGGCCAGCCGTTCTTGTCCATCGGCAGGATAGTTGTGTCGAGTCGGTATGCGCCACAAGCCGTCTTTCCCTTGAACAACACTAAACGGGCGAACCTCGGCCGTCTCCGCGTTGTAGCTGGAAACCTGCAATGACTTCGCGGCATCGGCATCCTTGAAGTCGGGATAGAAGACCTCACCGACACCGGTGATGGCGGCCGTCTGCTTGGGTGTGGATGGCCCGGCAAAACGAGCGGCCACGACAGAAACGACGGCGACGGCGACGAAGGCCAGAGTACGTTGGAGTTCGTTCATGACGACACTTCTACTGGAGGAGTCAGACTTCAAATTCACCGATTCATCGGGCCACCGCAAACTTCCAAAGTCTCCGGTGACTTCGGACGTTTTGAGTGCGGCGTCAACTATTGCTTTGCTTGAAACTCGACTCGACCCGAGTCGCTTCACTTCGTGACATCTGCCCGAATCACTTGCCGATTGGAGCGCGGCGCGACGGCGCGATGTCCTTGTATTCATCTTTCAATCGCAGAATCCAGACGAGCAGCCCGAGAGCGATGGCCGGGATTGGCGGGAACAGCAGCGCGGCCGCGTAGTAGCCGCGTTCGACGGCCCGCACGTTTCGATCAGACTCGATCTTCCCCTTCTCGATGCTCTGTTCCTTCTTCTGGTTGATTGCCGCTTCCGCGACTTCCAACTTGCGGTTGGTTTCGGCTTGAGCGATCAGCAGCATTTGGGTGCGAGTCGAATCGTCGAGTGCCGCGTCGTTCTTGATCTTCTCGACCTTCTCGGCGAACTGCTTCTTGGCATCATCCAGCGCGGTCTTCGCTTCCTCTGCCGCCTTCTGACGTTCCTTCGTGGCGTGTTCGATGAACTTGGAAGTCTGTTCTTCCACCCGTGCCAGCGTGCGATGTTTTGGGCGACGCTTTCGGAGTGCGATGTACGCCTTGTCGCCCGCCAGCGAATCGACCGCATTGAGGACGAAGGTGACATTGTCGAGGCTGAGATGGAACTGCTTCCGTTCGCGAACGAAGAAGAACCAGTCGGAGATGATGTCGGCATCGGCGACGTAGATCACATTGAAGCGATCACCTGTCGCCCCCTTCGGTGAGACGATTTCGGCGGCGATCACGTGGGCATACTCGTCTTCGATCCGCAGCGGATCATCGTCGATCTGGATTCCCATGAAGCTGTTCTTCACGAGGTCTTTCCATTCGAGCAGTCCCGAGTGAACACCTGTTCTGAGCAGCGGCGTGAATTCGAGTTTGCTCCCTTCGCGGGGCTTGATCGTCCCCGAGAAGAACAAGAACATTTCCTGCAATCCACTGGTGACATCGTGGTCCGGATTGAAGGCTTTGGCGACGCCGCTCTTCGGAGTGATCGCCACGATCTCGGGACGCAGCAACTCCGAGTACTCGGGGTGAACCTGCATGGCCGTGTAGTCGAACACGATCTGGTCGTAGTTCCATTGAATGCCGAGTGCATTCACGAGCGAAGTGGCCTTGCCCCCTTCGGCCTTCTGTTCGGGAGGCTGTCCCATTTGCATCATGGGATTGCCGCCACCTGCGCGCGGCTTGGGCTGACTCGGCGCGAGTTGCGGGTTCGTGGCGGGAAGCGGGTCATCGAAGATCAGGACGGCTTTGCCCTTCTTCACGTAATCGACGAAGTTGTGCATCTCATTTTGACCGAGCGATGACGGCAACACGGCGATCAACACGTCGTACTTCGACTCATCAATCGGCGCGGCGGGCGAGACCGCTTCGACTTCGTACTGCTTCTTGAGTTCGGTCACGATCCGCCATTCGGGCGAACTACGGAACGAACTCATATCGAACCCGCCGGTCAGCTTCGCGTCCGTTTCGAGAATCCCCACGACGCGACGCTTCTCCGCCGCGACCGTGTTTACCGAGCGAGTCAATTCGTATTCGAGTGGCAGTCCGACATCGAAGAATGGGATCACCACTTCGTGGGCACCGCTATTGATCACTGCGCCGAGATAGACCTCGTCCACTTGCGTTCTTCCGGCTCGCTCCGACTGAACCTTGCGGCCTTCGACTCCGAACTTCTTGGCTTCTTCGGCTTGAGGACTGGCAGGATCGACCTGAGACACGCGCACGGTGATGTTCCCGTGACTGGCCTGTTCGTATTGAGACAACAGCCCGAGGAGCAGGGTCTTGACCGGAGCGTAGTCGCGTGGAACGTCTTTGCTGACGAACGCTTGAATCGTGACGGGGCGTTTGTTGTTCAGCTTGCCCAACAATGTGTTGGTTGTCGGAGCCACCGTGAAGACTTGCTCACCGGTCATGTCCACGGTCTTGCTGCTGCCGGACAGCAGTGCGTTGCCACTTACGAGGATCAGCGCTAGTGAAACCGCTCGAACGGCGAACTGCCAGCCCATATTCGCTCCGCGCTCGCCACCCTTCCAATGCCGCTGGCCGATCAGCACCAAGTTCAGATAGAGCATGAAGGCAGCGAAGGAGACGAAGTACAGCACACTCTTGAATTCGATCAGGCCGATTCCAAACGGTGCGAACTGACGCGGCAAGCCCATCTGCTCGAAGAACTGATCGTTGCCGACAAGTGCTTGCAATGGTGCCGGAATCGGGATCAAACCGATCACGATTGGCAATACGCAAATCAACGAGGCCAACACGAACGCGACCGTCGCGCTGCTCGTTAGATACGAAGCAACCATTCCGGCACTGAGCAGCGCACAACCGGCCATCCAGTAACCGAAGTAATTCGCGAACAGCAGGCCCCAATCCGGGTCGCCGATCCATTGCAGCACCACCGCATGAGTCAACGAAAAGACGAGTGCCACCGTGTACACCGAAACGACCGCGAGATACTTGCCGAGCAACACTTCCAAGTCAGAGACGGGAAGCGTGAAGAGCAACTCTTCGGTGCCGAGCTTTCGCTCTTCGGACCAGACACCCATCGTGATCGCGGGAACGATGAACAGCAGCAGTTGCGGGAACCACTCGTTGAGTTGATCGAGCGTCGCGAGATTGTTCGTAAAGAACTTCTCTTGGAACGCGGCAAACGCCCCGACGAACACGAATGCCACGATGAAGAGGTAGCCGATCATTCCGGAGAAATAGCTCCAGAAATTTCGCTTGAAGACCGCGAGAACAACATGGCTTCGCATCGTCGGTAGACCTCGATGAACATCACGGTGGAAAGCTGACACAATTCAAACCCGCCTCATCGCACCTTGCGACGAGGCGGAACCCGCTGGCAACAGCAGGCGGGAGACGAAGCACCTTCAACGCGGTGCCTGATTTCCTCTCCTCGACTCCCGGCCTCGTGTGAGACCTGAATCGAGCGAACACGACGACGGAAACTAGCGCCCGGCCCCCGTCAACTGACGGAAGCGACCTTCCATCCCTTGGGCACCCTGTTCCAAGTCATCGACGCTACCGTCGAGCACCACACGCCCTTCGTTGATCAGGATCACGCGGCTACAGACCGCCTTGACCTCTTGCAGAATGTGCGTGGACAGCAGAATCGTCTTCGTCTTGGCCAAACTCAGGATCAGCTCGCGTACGTCATGAGTTTGGTTCGGATCGAGCCCGCTGGTTGGTTCGTCAAGGATCAAGACTTGCGGATCGTGCAGCAGGGCCTGAGCCATACCGACTCGCTGGCGAAAGCCCTTCGACAATTTGGCGATCGGCTTGCCCCAAACACCCTTGAGCGAACATTTGGTCGCGACGAACTCCAGACGCTCCTTGAGACGCTCGGACGACATACCGCGTGCAGCTCCCAAGAATTTTAAAATCTCGGACGGAGTCATCTCCAAATAGAGCGGCCCGTTTTCGGGGAGATACCCCAGAATCTCAGCCGCCTTCAGGCGATCCGTCGCCACGTCGAAGCCACCAATTTTCGCGCTGCCTGAGGTGGGCGCGAGAAAGCCGGTCAGCAGCTTCATCGTGGTGGACTTGCCTGCACCATTCGGCCCCAGAAACGCCGCCACTTGGCCGCGCGGGACAGAGAACGACACGTTTTGTGTCGCCGCAAATGGTCCATAAAACTTACTGAGGCCCGTTGCCTCGATCATCGCCACAGACGTGTCACTCATGGAGTCGCATTTCACCAAGTCAGGTCGGAAATCCGGTCGGCCCATCGGCGCTGCTCAATACGAAATCTATTACAGAGAGTGTTGGAAATTGTCCAGCAAGTGAGACTGTATTGAGGAACAGGCTCACGCAATCAGCCGACCTCTAAACGCCGATTGCTCTCTCTGCTACGGGATCATTCCTCGTCGTTGACGAGAGCCGCGTTCGACTCGAACTCGATCCCGAAACGTTTCCGAAAATCGGCTCGCCAGCGGTTGTCCACGATGGCCTGGATTTCGGCACCAATGAATTCGTAGGGCGTCGGCAGGAAATTTGAGAACTGTTCTCGCAGGAACTTTTTCTGCAAATCGGGTAGCCCGACAACTCCTTCGGTTTCATTGGCAACGCCATCTCGATCGTGAACTCGCACCACGTAGAACACACTCCGCGGCGAATTGCCGACCACGTTGACCTCCCCGTTCGCCATGTCATCGAAGACGGCCTTCATAAACTGATAGCCAGGTTGGCCGACGCCATCGATGGTGGATTCGACCGGCTGTTGCAGGCCGAACTGAGGCAGGCTTTGAGGGAGTCGTAGCCACGAGAACTTCGCGGTCTCGCGAATCGAAGCGGCGGGCGAGTCGTTCGTGCCATTGATCGTCTGGCCTGAGAGTGCGGCGGCAATGTCGGCCTCACCCGATTTAATCAGGGCGACCAATTCGTTGGCCCGCTTTTCAGCCAAGGGGCGCGCCTTTTCGAACTTCCAAGCGTCGAGCACCTTCTTGCGAACAACGGCGTCTTTCAGGTCCGGAGACTTAGCCGGAATTTCTTGAACCTTCCAATACGTGTACCGAGCTCCTCGCGCGAGATCCGCTCGACGCGGTGTGAACGTGGAAAGCCGATAACCGCGCCCCGAATTTTCTCGCTGGAACACTTCTTCAGCCACAGAGGTCTGGCTGCGCGAGGCACCACTCGCGGCTACGGGGTCTGTCGCGCTGCCAATCCGCTCGTCGAGCGAAGTCATCATCTGGAGCTGCGACATCTCCGCTGTCTCTTTGTACTCCAAGCCCTGCTGCTCGGCGTAAGCCTGCAGTTTTTTGGGGAATTTTGAGGAAAACTCATCGCGCTTCTTCGGCTCCAACGCCATGTGGTCCAAGCTCAGCACCATCATCATTTCGAGCGCCTCGTCCGACACTTCGCTCATCTTCATCAGCGCCTTATCGATCCGAATCGTCTCCCGAATTTGCTCCTTCAAATCGTCGTCGAGTTCGCGATAACGAGCAGCAGGTGCAGGCATCGGCAATGAATCCAATGCGGGAAGCTTGGCCGCATCATCAGTAGCGGCAGCCGCGCTGGCGGGTTGATCACTCGACGGAAGAGCTGGAGCAGGTGGCGACTGGTCATCACCCTTAATTGGAACTTCCGCCTTTGCCGGGGCATCGGCAGGTTTGGCATCCTCTGCTTTTGGTGCGTCATCCTTTTTCGAGTCTGCCGGAGCGGCATCAGACTTCGCCGCAGCTTCTACGCGCGCAGCCTTCGGTTCCCCAGCGGCATCATCACAAGGAGCACCCTCCTTGGAGTCCCCTTCTATAGCGGGAGTCTTCTCGACGGGAGCCTCTTTCGCTTTCTCGCCAGCCTCGGGCGGCTTCGGCTCTACAGCGGGCTTGTCTTCTACCTTGGCGTCTGTTGCCGGGGGAGCGGCCTGCTCACTGTCGGTGTTATTGGGCTTCGTGGCATCGGCAGGAGCGGACTCATCCGGATCGGTTGAGGTCGCATTCTGCTTCAGATCGGGCAGCTTCGGAGATGGCTCGGGGATGTCGAACATGCGGTACGACTGTTTGTTGGCGAGGTAGTAATCAGCAACATCCTGCTCAGTAATCTCAGGAACTTGCTTCTCGTATGCCTCCAAGTTTCCGGCCACAAGATAGGCGAGTCGAACTTTCGGCGGCTCCAAGAAGCCCGGTGTGCCTTGTTCGTCACCGAAGTTGTTCTTGTGCTTCTCGAAGAAGTCTTTCAGATCGCCCTCAGAGGGATCGGGGACCAACTTAGCGAACTCAGCAACCGGCACTGCGACGGTCGAGAGAGCTTGCTTCACGTGCAGTTTTTGGAACGATCGCCAGAGTTGTTCAGGCGTTTGCTGCGCGATGCGACCGGTGTAGGCACCGCGTGTGAACTGCGCCATGGTCGGGTGAGCTTCTGCGGGAGCAGAGATTAACTGAGCGACCATCTGCACTTCGAGTTCTTGGCGAACGAGGTTAAACAATTCCCCTTCGGAGAGCCGGGCTTCGCGGAGTGCCGCCTCGTAGTCCTTCTCGTTCAGTTTATCCTGTGTGATCTTCTTGAAGAATTGGTTGACCGAGTCCTCTTTCAGAGTGACGCCCATTCGACGAGCCTCCTTCTGAAGGAGGGCAAAGGAAACCATCGAGCCATCATCGACAGCACCGAAACGTGGCATTCCTCGATCGTTCCCGATCGCCTTTCCGACCGCAGTGAGAAAGTGATCCAGCTTCAGCCGTTGCGACCGCAAGGCATTGAGGTCTGCCCGTGTGTAACTGCCGACCTTGGTTGTTACGACGACAGGTGGCCCTGAAGCCCGTATCGAGATGAAGGCGACAAGGGCACCGACGACCAATCCGGTCGCTCCGAATTCGGTCGTCTGCCCGCGTCGGTAGCCAATGATCGACATCCCCGCCGCACACAGCACGGCGATGAAAATGACATTGCCTCCGCCATTTGACTGAGCATTGCGCGCGAAGTCATCGAACAGAAATGCGAACACCGCCAAGATGGTGATGACCACCATCCACTGCTTTTGATTGCGACGGACGGAAGCAGAAAACTTGTCGATCATCTAGGCATCCTTTACCCACAACGTCGGTCACGGACTCGAGCGAGACGATCGAGAATGACCGTCTCGCGGCACACAGCATCGCTTGACAGACCGGCGCACAATCCCTTATTGGAACCCCCCGCCGCAAGCGGGCCGCATTGTAGCTAGGTCGATTGACCGCACAAGAGAAGCGGCGATGAAGAGTTGCGGCTCGCAACTTCCAGCGTCCTGTCTACGTGAATCGGGTCGAACAGCGTGAATCAGTCGGGTTGCGTGGGCGACGCGTGGCGACAGGAGTGAGATGGTTCGGGAGGTCTTCGGTTCCCGTGTTCGCGTTGTTGTCTGAACGCGGTGTCGAGGTCTCACGCGGCCTCAGCGTTGTCCATCCCGTTGCTGGAGCGGTCGCGGGGAAGTGGTGGGCACAATCGCGGGGTATTGAGTCTCTCGCGGGGTGAGTGTTTCGTTCGGACGTTTTCTGGATGTGTTCGTTCTCTCTGTTTCGTCCTCTCAATTTGGAAGCGTCCCAGTGGCAGGCAAACCAACCAAGCGACTGGTGATCGTCGAATCTCCCGCCAAAGCCAAGAAGATTGGCGGCTATCTTGGCAGCGACTTCATCGTCATGGCCAGCATGGGCCATGTGCGTGACCTGCCATCCAGTGCCAGCGAGATTCCGGCCGAGGTCAAAAAAGAGAGCTGGTCCAACCTCGGCGTGAACGTCACCAGCAGCTTCGAGCCGCTCTATATCGTCCCCAAGGAAAAGAAGAAGCTCGTCAGCGAACTCAAGGCCGCCCTGAAAGAGTCCTACGAACTCATTCTCGCAACCGACGAAGACCGCGAAGGCGAAAGCATCGGCTGGCATCTGGCCGAGTTGCTTCAACCGGCCGATGTCCAACGCAAGGTTCCCGTCAAGCGGATGGTCTTCTCCGAAATCACCAAAGAGGCGATTTTGGAGGCGATCTCCCACACGCGCGAACTCGACACGAACCTCGTCTCGGCGCAGGAGACGCGGCGCGTCATCGATCGACTGTACGGCTATCGACTCAGTCCGCTCCTGTGGAAGAAGGTCGCACCAGGTTTGTCGGCCGGGCGAGTCCAATCGGTGGCGGTTCGCATCCTCGTGCAGCGGGAATACGAACGACTGGCCTTCAAGTCGGGATCGTACTGGGATTTGAAGACCTCGCTCGCGACGAAGTCCGACGCGACGTTTGAAGCGTGGCTGAACAGCATCGGCGGCAAGCGAGTCGCCAGCGGCAAGGACTTCGACGAACACACCGGCCACCTGAAAGAGGGCGTCGATGCCATGCTGCTCGACGAGACCAGGGCCAAGCAACTCGAAGAGCGTCTCAAGACTCAGCCGTGGAAGATCGCGGCGGTCGAGACGCGGATGCAGACTCGCAAGCCGTCCGCTCCATTTGAAACAAGTACGCTGCAACAGGAGTCCAACCGTAAGCTCGGGATGTCCGCGCGCGAGACGATGCAAACCGCTCAGCGGCTCTACGAAGAGGGCCTCATCACTTACATGCGAACCGACAGCGTGAACCTGTCGCAGGAGGCACTCAAAGCCGCTCGCTCCTGCGTGCTCACCCGGTACGGCAATGAATACCTCAGCCCGGAGCCACGTCAGTACACGACCAAAACGAAGAACGCTCAAGAGGCCCACGAAGCCATCCGCCCCGCCGGGACCGAGATGAAGACGGCTGAGGAACATGGCTTGAATGGGCGCGAGGCTGCGCTCTACGCCTTGATCTGGAAGCGAACGGTCGCGTCGCAAATGTCGGATGCCCAGCTTCGCTTTCAAACGGCGATCATTCACGTGGGGGAGGCCGAGTTCCGCGCGACTGGCCGTCACGTCGAATTCGCCGGTTTCTTCCGCGCCTACGTCGAAGGAGTCGATGATCCGGAGGCCGCCCTCGACGACACAGAATCCGCCTTGCCGCCGCTCGTCGAGAATGAAACACTCCACTGCAAGGCTCTCGACGCCGTCGGCCATGAAACCAAGCCGCCCGCGCGGTTCACAGAAGCCACGCTGGTCGGGGCACTCAAAGCGGACGGCATCGGTCGGCCGAGTACCTACGCCTCGATCATCGGCACGATTCAAGACCGCAAATACGTGACGAAGACCGGCAATCAACTCATCCCCACGTTCACGGCGTTCGCCGTGACGAAGCTGCTCGAAAACTATTTCTCCAAGCTCGTCGATCTCGGCTTCACCGCGAAGATGGAGCAGGACCTCGACGACATCGCCAACGGTGACGGCCATCGCCTCGAATACCTGCAGCAGTTCTACTCGGGTACGGACGGACTCGATGAACAGGTGAAGACACAGGAAGCGAACATTGATGCACGCACCGCCTGCACGCTGGAGTTCGCCGGATTGACGCCGCGTATTCGAGTCGGCAAGTACGGCCCATATCTCGAAACCGAACGCGACGGCCTGCCGGTCACGGCCTCATTGCCGCCCGACATGGCACCGGGCGATGTCACCAACGAGATTGCCGAGAAACTAATCGAGCTCAAGCAGCGCGGGCCTCAATCGCTCGGTATCCATGCGGAGACGGGCCTGCCGATCTTCCTGCTCATCGGCCCGTTCGGCCCTTACCTGCAACTGGGTGAAGCGGGCGAAGACGGCACGAAACCGAAGCGAGTTTCGGTTCCCAAGACGCGCGATCCCTCGACGCTGACGTTTGAAGATGCCTGTGCCTACATCAGCCTGCCGCGCCACTTGGGCAATCACCCCGAGACCGGCCACGTCGTGAATGCGGGCGTCGGCATGTACGGTCCCTACGTGAAGCACGAGAAAGTCTTCGCGTCACTCGGCAAGACCGATGACGTGCTGACGGTCGATCTCGCGCGGGCACTCGAACTGATCGCACAAAAAAAAGTGAAAGGCCCGGTCCTGCCTCTGAAGGAACTGGGCAAGCATCCTGACGACGACGAACCGGTCGGCATCTATGAAGGAAAGTACGGTTCCTACGTGAAGCACGGCAAAGTCAACGCCACGATCCCCAAGGATCGCGATCCGCTGCAGTTCACTATGGAAGAAGCCATCCCGTTGCTGGCAGATCGCGCCGCGAAAGGTCCGGCCAAAAAAGGG
>JAYVOX010000729.1:0-3409 GCA_043757695.1 Schlesneria sp. | reverse complement strand
CCGGCATGGGATATTGCGGCGTTCGCACGATCGCCGAACTGCGCACGGAAGCGCGGTTCATCCAAGTGTCGCCAGCCACGGTGAGGGAGAGCCATCCGCATGACATCACGATTGTCGAAGAATCGCCCAACTACTCGGGTGAACACGCGCAGATGGAGTCGCCTTGAGTCGGCTCTACTTGGAGCCTGCTTGGCGATGTCCTCGCCGGTGGCTCTATTCGCACAACAAGGTTCGGTACGAGTCGATCGTGCGGTCGCAGTGGAAGACGGATCGCCACGGAAGGCGGTTGATCGTTGGCAGCGTTTGAAGTCGCTCTACCCAATGAATGAGTCGCCCACGGGACAGCCCGGTACGCCCCCCAGTCTCGGACAGAAACCCGGCGTCGCTTCGCTCGATGATGAGCCGCGTCCCGGCCCGCAACAGCCCGCGCAGACACAGCCCGTACAAGCGCCTCCCTCGAAAGGACAACCGGGACAGCCGCAGTCCACTTACCTGCCGATCCCGGACGAAGACGCGCCCGCCGCAGCGGAACCGCACACGACCACGCTCGACAAGTCGGCTATGAAGCCGGGTGAACCGAATTTCGATCTCCCGCGCCGCAACATCTTGCAGAAGGACTTGCCACCGCCACGACCGGTTCGAGTCCAGCCGCTGATTCCGCTGGATGAAGAACCGAACTGGGTCTTGCCCGCCATCATCGAACGCGAAGACGATCCAACCGGGACTCGTCCCACTGAAGATGCGGAAGCAATGGAACCAGATCACATCGTCCCCGCCCCCTCTCTAGGGACTGATCGACCGGCAACAAAGACGCCATTACCGAACAACGCAACAACGGCACAACTGGAGACGGAGCAAGTGAGTCACTCGCAAGTGACCGCTGTGCGGTATCGCAAGATCGGGAACATCGACCCGTTCCTCGAACGAACGAGCAACGGGCAGGAGGTCGATCAAGACATTCGCGAATGGGCCAAACGACAATCGATCAATCTCGATCTGGCCACAGCCAGCGGCCCGTTTCCAGAACGAGCTTTCCCTGCCATCGTGATGCCTTGGGAAGCACCGAACTACTTCCACTACCCGCTCTACTTTGAAGACCCTGCACTGGAGCGATATGGACACACGCACCATGCGTTTGTGCAGCCGCTCGCGTCCATCGGTCGCTTCGGCGTACAGCTCCTTTCGCTGCCGTACCAGATGACGATCGACCCGCCCTGCCGCGAAGTCTATTCGCTCGGCTGGTATCGCCCCGGCGAGTGCGCCCCGAAGCTGCATTACCAAGTCCCACTCGACGCGAAAGCCGCCGTCGTACAGGTGGCCACAGTGACCGGCCTCGTCTTCCTCGTCCCCTGAACGTCGTTGCGTGCTGGCACGAACTTTGACGCTTCCGACAAAAGTCCAAACTCAACGTGGGGCAGATTTGTAATCTGCCCGAATCGCAGCGAAACACCTGACACGGGCAGATTACAAATCTGCCCCACGTGACTTTTGTCGGAAACGTCAACGTTGCGAACCCAGTTACGTTGCGAACGATCACAGCATCGTGCCAGTGATCCACGTTCGAAGTGTTGATCGAGCCGTTGTTGTTCTCTCACCGCTTGCCGGAAATTACCGCCGCACTTCAGTCCCGTCTGTGTGACGAGTCATTTCAGACCACGTCCTGGCGAGCGTCGCTACGGGAACTCAGCCATGCGGGTGATCGTCGTCGAGGCGCGGCCAGGCGAGCGTGAATCGAGTGCCTTCACCCAAGCGACTTTCCACGGCGATGTCGCCGCCGTGTTCACGGAGGATCTTCAGGCTGACGGCCAGTCCCAGCCCGGTGCCGCGCGCGCCCTTTGTCGATTCAAACACGTTGAAGATCTGGGTGAGTTGGTCTTCCGGAATCCCCGGCCCGTTGTCCGACACCGCGACCCACAGCATGTCGGACTCGACGTGCAAGCCGGTCTCCGCCTTGACCACGGCGTGATCGGAGCCTTCCACCGCGTCGATCGCGTTGGTCACGATGTTCAACACCGCGCGGTGAATGCCATCCGCATCGAACGTACACATCGGCAGGTTGGTGTCGGGCAGGAACTGAAGGTCAACGGAACATTCGACGGCGCGGGCCTGCATCAGTTCAATCACATCGCTCACGGTCTCGTTGAGTTGAGCCGGAGCCAGCGCCGGTTTGCGTTCTTTGCTGAAGGTCAGCATGTCCATAACGAGGTGATAGATCTTGTTCTGATTCTTATCGACGACGTGCCAGCCCTTGCGCACGAGGTCTTCGTTGTGATCGTTCAGCCCCATGTCAATAAGGTAGCTGCCGCCGCGCACGCCCTGCAAAATGTTCTTGATGTGGTGACTGAGTGTCGCAATCGTCTGCCCCATTGCGGCGAGACGTTCGGCTTTGACAAACGCCTGCTGATAGCGGTTGTTCTCGACGGCCAGTGCCGCCTGTCGTCCGATCGCGACGAGCAATCGCAGTTGGTCCTCACGAAAACCGGTCGCCATCCCTTGCAACAGCAAGCGGTCGGCCGGCGTGGTGATGTCGAGATACATCACTCCCATCAGTTCGTGACGGCCCTGCATCGGGACACACATCGCCTCACGCACCCCCGCCTGCACAATGCTGCGTGCCGGATCGAAACGGCTGTCGTGCTGAGCGTCCGCCGTCCGCACCCCCTGATTGTTTTTGAGTACGTAGTCCACGATCGTCCGCGAGACGGGCATCTTCGATCCCGGCTCCGAGACTCCGCGCTGCCCGGCCACTTGTGGGCGGATCGCACCCGATTGCGGATCGGTCAACAGCACGCAGCCGCGATCAGCACCCACCGCTTCGATGGTGAGATCGAGGATCCGTTGCAGCGTTTGGTCGATGGAGACTGACGGTCGCACGACCTCTTCCGCGATGCGGTACAACACCGCCAGATTCGAGGGTGAGCCGCTCTCATCGGGAAGGTTCACCGTCGCCGGACGTGGCACCGTGCGACCGTCCATCTGACTGACAATGCTGGATCGATCGACCGGATCGTGCTGATGCAAAAACTGCACTCGCTCGGCTGCCGTTTGCGAAACGCGCTCGCGCTCCGCATCGACGAACATCATCAGCGTGTGCCCGATCTGAATTTGATCTCCATCCACCAACGTATGAGACCGCACCGACACACCGTTCACCTGCGTGCCGTTCGAGCTGTTGCGGTCGGTGAGCACGAAAGCGTCCTTCACACGCTGAATCGTGGCGTGCAGTCGCGAGACCTCGGTGTCGAGAATGCGGACATCGTTCCGAACGCCGCGACCCATCGAAACGGGACGCTCCCCCAGTTCAAATCGCGCGCCCTGTTCGACGCCCTGCACGACAAGTAACGATGCTCTGTTCACGACACCGATCCGTTAAGGCACACGCCCGGTCCATTTCCTCACGTCACGGCCA
>JAYVOX010000728.1:0-3417 GCA_043757695.1 Schlesneria sp. | reverse complement strand
GCGACGTACTCGGGGACGTTTGGGGGGTTCCTTGGCGGCCGCTTCGATCCGATGGAGGTCGCTGCGGCCGAAGAAACGAAAGAGACACCGACGCATTCGATCGCCCTCCCCGCCGACATGGCCGAGGCGAGACTGCTCGCTCGACGCGGCCTGCTGAACGTCGTCGAAGCGGCCGACCGCCGCTATCAGTCGGTCGGCGCGGCGAGCGGACTCGACAGTTACCGCGAGCAGGCGTTCGGCATGCTGTCGTCTCCTGTCGCCAAGCGCGCCTTCAATCTCGAACTGGAAGATCCGCGCACGCGAGACCGCTACGGTCGCAACGAGTACGGCGAGAGCATTTTGCTCGCGCGACGGTTGATCGAGTCGGGCGTGAGGCTCGTCACGATCAGTTGGATGCGAATCCAAAACGGCGGCAACGTCGCAAACGTTTGGGACAATCACGGTCCGTTCGAGGGACTGACCGGAACCAACATGCTGAAGGCGTACTATTGCCTGCCATCGCTCGACCAGGGTTTCGCCGCATTGATGGAAGACCTGCAAGGGCGCGGGCTGCTGGATGAGACGCTCGTCGCGATGTGGGGCGAGTTCGGAAGGACTCCCAAACTCAACCCGGCTCAGGGGCGAGACCATTGGGGCGCGTGTCAGGCTGCGGTTTTCGGGGGCGGAGGAATTCGCGGCGGACAAGTTTATGGATCGAGCGACAAGGACGCGGCCTACCCGGCTTCGAATCCCGTCTCGCCGGAGGACATGCTCGCGACGGTCTATCACGCGCTTGGCATCGCTCCCGACGCGGAGCTTCGCGATTCACTCGGTCGCCCACATCAACTCATCGACGGCCGACCGTTGACCGGATTGTTTGGATAAGTCAGCCAATTGGATTTCGACAAGGTTGTTCGACGCGACCGTCGTTGCAACTTCAGAATCGGTGGCCACGCTTTGCGCCATGCGGCGGGAGACGGCAAAGAACACAAAGGCCCCCGATGTAGACATCGGGGGCCTTGTATAGAAATGGCTGGAGGTTCTGAGGGGCTTTGCTGGACCAATGCGATCTGTGAGTAAATTACTGATTCGAGTCCGACCTATACCCAATCTGAAAGCAACAAGTTGCCGACAAATCGAAGTGGCGGAACAAACTCTGGCTCAGTGAGCCAACATCCTTTAGAAAGGAGGTGATCCAGCCGCAGGTTCCCCTGCGGCTACCTTGTTACGACTTAGTCCCAATCACGGAATTCATCTTCGGCACCTGCTCCCTTGCGGTTAGCTCGGCGACTTCGGATGCCCCCCGCTTTCGTGGCTTGACGGGCGGTGTGTACAAGGCTCAGGAACACATTCACCGCCGCAATGCTGATCGGCGATTACTAGCGATTCCGGCTTCATGCAGGCGAGTTGCAGCCTGCAATCCGTACTGGGGGACGCTTTTTGCGATTAGCTTGGTTTCGCAACTTCGCGGCGCTTTGTACGCCCCATTGTAGCACGTGTGCAGCCCTGGGCATAAAGGCCATGAGGACTTGACGTCATCCCTGCCTTCCTCCGGTTTGACACCGGCAGTCTCTTTAGAGTCCCCGCCGGGTGCCACTGGCGGCAGCTTTGGGCCGCCAGTGCTCTTTGAAGAACACTGGCGAGCGAAGCCCCTCGCCAGTGGCACCCGGCGTGGTATTCCATGACCACCACGCTGTTACTGACCGGGGTTTCGCCCAAAGCGGCTCCAACCCCGGCCACCCCGTCGCGGCCTTTCACCCTGTTACGCCGCGCGCGTGATAACACGCGACCGCGAAAAGCCGTCAGCCTCAAACGAGCCCGCTTGACTTCCCACAAAAACAAGGCAATTGTTTCCCCTGTCAACAAGCCGCCGAGCCAAACCCAACCCGTGTTAGGCCGTGCGCGGCTCACTTCACTGTTCGGTGCATAGGAGGAAAACGATATGGAACGCTGGCTGGCTCTGTGCGTCGCGTGCGTCCTGGTAGTCGTCGCGCCCGCAGTGCAGGCGGACGACGATCCGACCCGCGCGAAGCTCGACCAAGTGAAGAAAGAATTCGACGCAGCCACAGAGAAGTACCAGGTAGGCGTCGCTAGTTGGTTCGACAAGCGGGAAGAAACGGCCCGAGACAAGGGCGACAAGAAGGCTGTGGATCAGATCAAGGCGGAGCGACAGGCGTTTGTCGAGCGGGGTGAAATGCCCCAGTCTGTCCCGGTCGCGCTCAAGTCCCGACTCACGACGGCCCGCTCCACCTTGGAGTTGGCCTACAAAACCGCGATTGGTGAGTACACCAAAGGTAAGAGAGACAATGAAGCCACCGCTGTCGAGAAAGAGTTGGCAGGGTGGCTGTCGGGAAACCCGGTCGCAGCCCAGAGCATCGAAGAGCGAATCGTCGGAAAGGTGTGGGCAACAACGAAGGTACAGTTTGAATTCAAACGGGGCGGCGCGTTCGTAACGAACGGCAAGAAGGTCGGGTCTTGGGCAGTACTGGGTGCCGACCGAGTGGTTTCTGTAATCGACGAGGGCCAATTCTACGACGTGTATGTATTCGACAAAGAATTCACCAGCTTCCAGGGGAATTACATCGGTCAGACAAGGAAAGAGGCAGGTCTCGTGGGCAAAGTGGTCCGCGACAAGTAACCTGCCAAACCAGTCGCTGCAGCCGCCTCCCCGCCTCCTAGCCTGCCAGTAGTGGGAGTCGCTCTAGGCGGCAGGGTGGCCGGGGCAGGAGCGGCTTCGCGATGCCCCGGTCTGCGGAGTCGATTACGAACCCCGTGGCTTCGCCCAAAGCGGCTCCAGCCACGGCCCCCCATCGCATGAGATTGCCTTTCCAGCAACTCAACCGGTGATGCAGACTTGTAGAGTGCGTCGAGTCTTCGAGACGCACCAATTCCATTGAAGTTGCGGTGCGTCTCGAAGACTCGACGGCACCCTCCATTCAAACAGGCGATTGCCCTGGATGTCCGCCTGTGTGCGATTCATGGCGGCGGGAGAACTCGCTACAGTGCGCGGGCTGTTGGTGAGCCTGCTCGTCCCGCAATGGAACTTTCATGAATGACTCGCACGAAGACCTCGCGCCCGCAGTCGCTCACCAAACTCTGCCGCGCGTGCTGGGGCTGTTCGATGCGACGTGCAGCGTCGTCGGGTCGATCACCGGGTCGGGTATCTTTTTGAAGGTCAGCTGCGTAGAGAGTGCCCACACGCCGTATGGCTTTCTAAGAATCCCCCTCACCTAGCCCTCTCCCCCCGAAGCCGGGCGGGAGAGGGAACCAGACGCTGGAAACGTGGTCTGTCATACCGACAGGGCATTGAAACCAACCGTCTCATCTCCCGTTCTCACTGTTCGTTTTCAGCAAGGATCAGCCTGTGACATTCGCCTCTCCGCGTCCGCTGACGTTGGATCAGTTTCTCAAATTTGTGGGAGTCGTCGGCAGTGGCGG
>JAYVOX010000727.1:0-3420 GCA_043757695.1 Schlesneria sp. | reverse complement strand
AGCACTACTGCCAACTGCCCATTCAAACCTCACACACCTTTAACCAACTCGTAGAGTCCCTGTCCGATGTGGATGAGTTTGTTTTGACGTGCTAGCTCCTGCCAGACTTCGGGCGGGAACTGGTGAGGTGGCTCGATGCCGACCAGTTTTGAACTGCCACCGTTGGTCATTGGGCCGTACCCGAGTTTGGATTCGTAGTCGAGTCGCGTCACCTTCAACCGCTTCTTGAAAGCCTTCAACGCGCGTTTCAATTCGTCCGCCCGAGCGTCATCACCTGAAGCGGCGACTGTTCCTGTGTCTGCATCCGTCATGAAAGACTCCGATCATTTGAAAAAGTGAGAGTTGCGAAGACAAGCCGCAGGAACTGTCAGACCTCGACGTAGGATGGGCACTCTTGCCAGTCCAGATTCAAGACACCAACCAAGACGGGCAGGAGTGCCCATCCTACGGCTCATTTCTTTCTGTCCGCTCGCCTCGGACGTGAGTGCGTGATCTCGATTATTCCGCCCAGAGCCACGCCGCCAGCGCAGGCCAGCGAGCGTAATCAGGAACGATGGCGTCGGCTCCCGCTTGAATCAATCGAGTTCGCTTCCAATCTTCGACGCGACCGCTGCGATGCTCTTCATCGCTCGCGACACCGACCGCCACGCCGCCGAGTTGTTTGACGTTCTCGATCTCCACGAAGCCGTCTCCGAACCCGAGCAATTCCGCGCCGGTGGCTCCCGTTTCGACCAACATCTGCTGCATCACGGCCAGCTTGGAGAACTCGCGCGGAGTATCGCCCGGCCCGAAAATGCGGCCTTCAAAATAGTGGTCGATCCCCAGCAGCGCCGCTTCGTGGCGCACGTGCGTCACCGCTGTACCGCTGGCCAACGTGAGATGCAGCCCACGCGCTTGCAGGTCGTCAAGCATGGCTCGCGTGCCGGGAACAAGCAGGTCGTCCGTCGTGACATGCCCCGCTTCCAACGCGGCGATGCGACGGCTCGACTTGGCGAACAGGCCATCGAGGAATCGCTGCTTGTAGGTCTCGGCCGAGAGCGGCTGGCCACCGCGTCGCGTCGCTTCTTCGACGAAGTAGTCCATCTGATAGATCGTCGGGCGACCGTTGAGATTCAACACGAAGTCGGTCACGTAAGCGGTCAGATCCGCATCGGACTCCTTCGTTCCCGGCAACGGCTGCAACTCCGTGACCATGAGATCGACCATGATCTCCACCCAGCCCGAACGAATCAGACTGAGCGTGCCATCGAAGTCGATGACCGCGAGACGGGGACGATGAGTGAGTTCCAGTGGGCGGATCAGTTCGGGCATGGTGGTGGGATCGACGTTCAGGATTGAGAGGGGAGGAGGCAGGACAAACAATTGTGGTTCACGCGGTCAAGTAAGAAAAATCTCCGAGTGGTGGACGTAAGTCCTCCGCTTCTTCGCCCCATGAACCGGAGGACTTACGTCCACCGCTCGGAAAGACTCGGCTTGGACCGCGTGGAAGATGAGTTCAGCCTTCCAGTCGGAACAGGCGTTTGAGGGCATCAATCAGGCCGTGAGGTTCTCCTTCGCGAGATTCATGCTTCAAGGTTTCGAGCGGCGGGTGGAGCAGTTTGTTCACGATCCGTTCGACGCTCCGTTCAATAGCGTCGCGATCACTCGCGGTCAGATGCGGTTGCTTGGAAAAGAGGCGATCCAACTCAGTCCTGCTCACCGCGTGCCAGTCCTGCATCAGGCGTGAGACCACGCTGCCACTGGCTCGGCGATGGAACTCGGCCATGAACTTCGTCTGTTCCTCGGCGATGATCTGATGCGCCATGTCGATCTCGCGCGAACGTGCGTGACGATGCTCGTCGCACGTCCGACGCAGGCTGTCGATGTCGTAGAGGAACACGTCGTCGAGGTCTCCGACCGCTGGCTCAAAATCGCGCGGCGCTCCGAGATCGAGAATGAACGCCGTCCGACCGACCGCCGCCGCGCGGGCCTTCCGAAACCGAGCCGCATCAATGATCGGCCGTTCCGCGCCGGTCGTACTCACGATGACATCGGCCTTCCCCAACCAGTGATCGAGGTCAGTCCAAGGCTCCGCGCGACCGCTCCATTCCTGAGCCAGTCGCGCGGCTCGTTCGGGGCTGCGGTTGACGACCACAATCTCACGCACGCCTTCGTCTTTCAAATATCGCAACGTCTCTTCGGCCATCTCGCCCGCACCGATGATGAGGACCAGCTTGTCGGCAAAATTGTCGAAGATGCTTTTGGCAAAGTCCCCGACCGCGACACTCGCGATGGAGACTCGCCCCTCGGACAACTTCGTCTCCGTGCGAACTCGCCCCGAAACGTGGATCGCCCCCTGAAACAGTGAATGCACGAGCGGTCCGCAGGCACCATGCTCTTCTGCCGCACGATAGGCCTCTTTCACCTGATTCACGATTTGAGGCTCACCGAGAACCATGCTGTCGAGTGACGAGACAACCTCGAACAAATGGCGAACGGCTTCTGACCCCGAGTCCGACCGCAATTCCCCCACGAATTCGTCGAGTGGCACCGCGTGAAACTCAGACAAAAATTGAGCGAGTTGCTGGCGTGTCTGCTCGACATCGTCACCCGGTTGCGCGAGATAAAGTTCAACGCGGTTGCAGGTCGAGAGAATGGCCGCTTCCGAATCTGGACAACGCCGCCGCAGCTCGGCATACGCCTTCGCAAGCTGCTCACGCGATGCAAACGCCAGCCGCTCACGAATGGCGAGCGGCGTCGTTTGATGTGTGCAATACAGGGCGAGCAAGTTCACGAATCAAAGTCTCTTGGCGGGGACGAGTATGAAGGCAGGAGGTCGAGTCATCAGAGGCCACCATCAGGAAGCTTTGGGGCGGACCATGCGCGTCGAATCGTTCCCGTGAAGCGATGGCATTCGCGTCACTTCGGTAAGCACCTGGAGTCCGACCATCATGAACAACAGGAACCCGCACGACCACGCCGTCAGCCACGCCACTTGTCGGCCGGGTGTCCGTTGTCCCGTCAACAACCATGCGAACAGGCCGCACATCAACAACCACATCACGCTACCTCCCAAGACCACCGGATCGGTCCACGTCGGTGTGGCGTCGTGTTTGCCCAAGAAGGACAGCAGCACTCCCGTCGCGACTCCAAACGTCAACAGCGGAACCGAAACGAGGATCGACCAACGATTGAATCGTTCCAAACGTTCCAGACTGGGCAGCGTCAGTCCGCTGTTCCGCATCTGACGATCCTTCAGCCGACGATGCTGCCACAAGTAAAGGAGACTCAGCACCAGTCCCAACAGAATGGCGGCCGATCCCAACACCAGCATCGCCGCGTGCAGCATCTTCCAGCCGCGATGAAAGTCGAGGACGTGACTCGGCGAAGACGTGACAAAGTGCGACGCTCCGACCAGCAACAACACGATCGGCCAGACGA
>JAYVOX010000726.1:0-12823 GCA_043757695.1 Schlesneria sp. | reverse complement strand
GAACATGGGCTGGCCACGATCGCGATTTGTGAGGCTTACGGCTTGAGCAAGGATCGTCGGCTACAACCTCACGCTCAGGCAGCGATCGCGTTTATTGAGGATGCTCAAAACGACACGTCGGGTGGCTGGCACTATACCCCCAATCCTTCGACCGCCGGTGATACCTCCGTGGTGGGCTGGCAGTTGATGGCATTGAAGAGCGGTGAGATGGCGGGACTGAAGGTCAATCCACAGACGCTCGTGAAGTCGAAAAACTACCTCAAGACGGTGGCAAAAGGGAAATCGGGCGGCTTGTTCTCTTACATGGCGGAGTCGGGGCCAAGTGAAACCATGTCGGCCGTCGGATTGCTCTGCAACCAGTACGGCGGCATGAAGCGGACCGACCCGGCGATGGTTGAAGGCCAAGCGTATGTCATGGCCCATCTGCCTCAAGCCGAGAACAACCCGTACTTCTTCTATTATGCAACGCAAGTCATGCACAACCTGCCTGGTACCGAATGGGACACGTGGAACCGCCACGCGCGACGGTTCCTCATCAAGTCGCAGATCAAGTCGAAAGATTGTGACAACGGGAGCTGGAACTCCGTCGGGAAAGGCCACGTCATGGGGCCTGTCATGATGACCAGCATCTGCTCGCTAACGCTCGAAGTTTACTACCGCTACCTGCCGCTCTATCAGATCGAAGGCAAGAGCAAGATGGACAAGAAAGAATAGCTCACGGCTCCGCCACTTCAGTTCAGCCCATCCGGTTCAGGTGGGCTGTTTTTGTTAGGCGACTTGCAGTTTGGACGAAGGCTTGATGAACTTCCGTGATCGCTTCGGCTACGTCACCGCCATCTTCTGGCGGAGACTCACTTGCTCAAGGGCTGCCAGTATGTTTGGGCGTTGTTCGCGACTCAGTTGGGTTTCGGTGTGCCTCTGTTTCGGAGTGCTCGCCAGTAGCAGCCGTGCCGAAGAGCCGTACTTCGAGTTTCTGCATGGCTTGCACGACCAAGGGTACGGCGAGTTGTCGATGCTCTACCTCGAACAAATCAAAACTCGCCCCAATCTTCCCGAGGAATTGAAGACGACGTGGGATTTGGAAACGGCGACCAGTCTGCGTGTCGCTGCGGAAGAAACGCCCAACGCCGACTTGAAACAGAAGTATCTCGTCGATGCTCAAATCTTGCTCGACAAGTTCCTGAAGGAGTTTGCTCGACACGAAGCGGCGGCGAAGGCGCAGCTCACTTCAGGCGACATCTCGCTGTACCGCGCTCAAAACTCACTGACGGTCGCACTGCGCGACAAGATGAAGCGAGAAGCACTGTTGGCGGAGACTCGAAAGCTGCTGGCGGATGCCCGGCCCAAGTACGACCAAGCCGTGGTCTTGTCCAAGGCGCAGGTCGATGCCTTGCATGCGGACGGTAAGAAGGTCACTGGCAAGGTGGCGGAGCGTGAAGCGGCGGCGCTGGTCAACAATTGGCTCACCGCGCGACTCAAGATCGCCACCGTGGACTTCAATCTCGGCCTGACTTATCCCGAGATGAAAGACCCCAAACGCAAAGAGGCGTTCACCAAAGCGGCCAAGGGATTCGACGAAATCTTTCAGGAGAATCGGAGCGGGCGAGTCGGCGTCTACGCCCACATGTGGGAAGGAAAAGCACGTGAGGAGATGGAAGATTACGTCACCGCACTCGACATCTACGACGAGGTGATGTCGGCTCAACCCGAGAAGGCTTCGGCCAGCATGGCTCAGTGGCTCGGAATGTTTCACGAGGTCAACCGATACAGCTTGATGTTGCTCGGTCGGACGAAGAACTACGAGAAGCTCATCAACGATGCCACGATCTGGATGGCCGAGAACCAGTCGCAAAAGAGATCGAATGGCTATCAGGGGATCGCCTTGGAACTGGCGAAGGCTCATCTGGAGTTTGCCAAGACGGCGAACGAAGACGCCGCCAAGAAATCGACTCATGAGGCGAAGCGACTGTTGACGGCCATCGTCGATATCCGGAGCGACTTCCAGAAGGAAGCCATTCTGATCAAACGCTTGAGTAGCGGCGGTGAGGAAGCGCCGCTGAACACCTTCGACGAAGCGATCGCCATTGGCGACGCCGCCACCAAAGCGGCCGGAGATTCGCAGACGCCCGCCGACGCGAAGACCAACTGGCAGCATGCCGAGTCGGCGTTCCTCCGTGCGATCGAACTCAGTGCGGATGTCAAAGACAAGAATCGAGTCCTCGCCGCGCGGTTTACGCTGGCCTACATTCAGTTGATGACCGGCAAACCGGGTGTCAGCTACGACACGGCGTTCGCACTGGCCAAAGAGCCGGGCTACGCGAAAGCCCCCGCCGCCGCGGCACTCGCCGTGAACTCGGCGATGTCGCTCTACGGTCAGACCAAGGACAAGACTGCACTCGACAAAATCAACGACGCGACCGAACTGCTCCTCAAACAGTTCCCACAACATGCGGAAGCTGACGACGCCCGCATCGCGCGCGGCAAGCTCAAGCTCATTCAGGGAGATGCCAACGGCGCGATCGAAATCTTCAAGAGCGTCAATCCCGTCTCGGATCGGTATCCCGTCGCACTGCAACTCGCCGGAGCCACGCACTGGTCGCTCTATGTGGACGGCAAACGTCGCGGCGACAAGACGACGTTGCCACAACGCAAGACGGCCGTCGATCTGTTGCAACAGAGTCTGGCGGAGTTCGGCAAGCACTCGGGGGCGTCCCACGTTGCCGCCTTGCAGGAGACGCAATTGCTCTTGGCCGAGATGCACCTCGAACAAGAAGACACCGCCGCCGCGTTGCCGCTGCTCCAACCGCTGGTGGACAATCTCAAGACCAAGTCGCTGACCTCGCTCGACCGTTCCTCGCTCCGCATTTTGGTCTCCTCACTGCGAACCTATTCTGCTTTGAATCAGACATCGCAGGCGATCGAAGTCGGCCAAATTCTCATGACCGCAGGCGATGACGTGCCCGTGGTCAATGGCGTGTTGATTGAGTTCGGCAAGATCGTGCGCGCCGGTTGGAAGAAGACTTCGATCGAACTGATCGCGGCTGAGGAGAGCAAAGAAGAAGGCCGCATTAACAACGCGAAGCTGGCGGAGACGGCCGCCCGCGAATCGACCACCAAAGTGCTGGAGCAACTCGCAGCACGCAAACAGATCGACCTCGGCGGACTCGTGTTTCTCGCCGAGTCAAGCCAAGACCTCGGGTTGAACGACAAGGCTCGCGAACAGTTCCAAGCCATTTTGGATCGCGCCGCTGCCGATCCCGCCTTCGCCAAAGTGGCTGCGAAAGCGATGAACCGTATCCGCTCACAACTCATCGGACTGCTACGCTCCGAAGGCAAGTTTGAGGACGCGCTCGCGCAGGTTGATGCTCTGTTAAAAGATCAGCCAAACGCCCTTGAACCGCTCTTGGAGAAAGGGAACATCCTGCAGACTCTGGCCGAGAAGAATCCTCAACGCTACGACGAGGCCGTGCAGTGGTGGACCCGCATCCGGCTGAAGTTGGCCAGCGAGCGAGGCAAGAAGCCCGCCGAGTACTACGAAGTGATTTACAACTGCGCGGTCTGCCTCGCCGCTCAGAAGAAGCCCGAGACCAACTTGCAGGCAACGCAGTTGCTCGGCAGCACTCTGGCGCTCAGTCCCGACTTGGACAGCCCGGACCGCGTCGAGTCATACAAGACGCTGCTCAAACAACTCCCTCCACCACCGAAGCCCGCTGCCGCTCCCGCCACGAAAGCCAAAGCGAAGAAGTAGCCACATCGGCCTGCTGTTCAAGGTACGCCGGAATCGCGTGCGACAGGCTTTGAAGACGCTGCTCGATCCGCTGTTGGGAAGGTCTCTACGGGGACGGTCGCAGTCTGATCGAACCGCGTCAGAGGAGTCGCGATGATCTCCTGCGCACAATCAACCGCTCGCATTTCTGATCGAGTCCGTCGAGCAAACACTCTCCAAGGCAGAGCGCTCACGCAGAGACGCCCGTTCCCGATCAATGCACCCCAAGATTGGCGATCAATAGTTCGCGTAGCCGATTTCGTGAGACTTCGGCCTGAACTCTCACGAGTTCAGCTACGTCTGCCAGTGATTGATGCGCGAGTCCCCGGTGATATTCGCGGCGCAAACAGCGCGCCGAGGTCCGGGTGAGATTGGGCGACTCCGCTGCCGAACTTGCTCACTCTGCGTCCCCTACGGCACAAGGTGTACATGGTCTTCAGCCGCCGGTATCGTCGCCCGGTGAGGACATTCGTCGCTCACTTGGTTCCACGGGTCAGGCACTTCAGCGAGGGTTCATCATGGCGAAGAAGGCGTTGCTTATCGGCATCAATCACTATCAGATTCCCGGCAACGATCTACGGGGCTGCGTCAACGATGTAAAGTCGCTGACGGCGGCACTCAAGAAACACTACGGCTTCAAACCGGCCGACATCACGACGCTGCTCGACGATCAGGCCACGACGAAGGCCATGCGCAGCGCGATTCAAAAGTTGGTGCTGGGAGCCAAGGCGGGTGATGTGGTGCTGCTGCATTACTCGGGACACGGCTCCAACGTTCCGGACAAGAATGGCGATGAAGCCGATCACCGCGATGAGATTCTCTGTTCGACCGATCTCAACTGGAACGACCCGCTGACCGACGACTGGTTGCGGATCACGTTTGACAAACTGCATCCTCAAGCCAGCCTGAGCGTGATCTTCGACTGCTGCCATTCGGGAACCGCGACGCGCGCCTTCAACCTCGATCCCAAAGCGCCGCGAGCCAAGTTCCTCACCAGCCCGTGGGATTTGATGGCGGTGGAGACCAAGCGGAAGCTCACGGGCAAGCTGCGCGGAACGCGCGGCGAACTGCTCGCCGCTGGCACCAAGAAGAGCGATGTCGTGACAGCCGACATCGTCGAGACTTTGTTCTCCGGCTGCCGCGACACGCAGACCTCGGCCGATGCTTTCATCGGCAGCAAGTTCAACGGCGCGCTGACCTACTTCCTCGTCGAGACGATCAAGCAGACAGAAGGGAAGCTCACCTATCGCGAACTCCACAAGCTGACGATCGCCGCGATCAAGGCCGGTCAGTACGAACAGATTCCACAACTCGAAGGGCGCGCCGCGAACCTCGACCGGGCGTTCCTGTCGCCGTTGGTGTGATGTCAGCTCGAAATGATCACCTGGACTGTCAATGAGACCTCATGATGCAGATGACTTGGTTGAGCCTGCTAATGACCCGCGCGTATTGGGGACAATCCTGTCAGTGGACGACAGTGTCGGGAGGCTGCTCGCGTTTCTTGGGACCAGCAAACAACTCGACAACACGATCATCGTCTTCATGGGCGACAACGGCCTGCTCAACGGTGAGCATGGCATGATCGACAAGCGGACGATGCACGAGGCCAGCATTCGCATCCCGCTCATCGTGCGCTACCCCGGCCTGACCAAGACCGATGCGCCGAAGAAGGTCTCGCAACAAGTCCTCACGGTAGACATGGCCCCGAGTCTGCTCGATCTCTGCGGCGTGAAGGCCCCCGACAAACGGCACGGTCGCAGTTGGAGGCACCTCGTCCAAACCGGCAGCGATCCCGAATGGAGGCGTTCGTTCCTCTACCACTACAACTACGAAAAGCAGTTCCCCTACACGCCGAACGTGCGCGGAGTCCGCACTGACGAGTGGAAGTACATTCACTACCCTCACGGCGACGGCAGCCCCGACAAGCACCTGGCCGAACTGTACGATCTCAAATCCGACCCCGAGGAACGTCACAACCTGATTGCGAAGCCGGAGCACGCGGCCAAGCTTCGAGAGTTGCAGGCGGAATTGAACCGCCTGCTGTTGGAAGTCGGCGTCCAACAGGACAAGATGCCGCTGGACGAGGGGATCAAACAGCAACTCCCCGATCAGAAGATTCGTTGAACAGGCTCTCCGCCTTGTCCCCTCGCCCCGGCTCTGCGGGGAGAGGGCTAGGGTGAGGGGTCTTCTGAATTCTGTTTTCGCAGCTACACAAAAGGAACTCGATCATGAACACGAAAGACGCCATTCGCGGAACGATGGACATCAGCCTGACGGTTCTCAAGACCTACTTTGGAGACCTGACCGATGCCGAATTGATGCGACGGCCTGCGGCGGGCTGCAATCATCTGGCGTGGCAGCTTGGGCATTTGATTGCCTCGGAAGGCAGCCTGTTGAACATGGTCTGCCCGGGCGCGGCGGCCGAGCTTCCAGCGGGCTTCGCCGAACAGCACAGCAAAGAAACGGCGGCCAGCGACGACGCCTCGAAGTTCTGCACGAAGCAACAGTACAGCGATCTGTTCGACAAAGTTCGCGCCGCGACGCTGGCCGCGCTCGACACGCTTCCCGAAGCGAAACTCGACGAACCCGGCCCCGAACCAATGCGAGCTTATTGCCCGACCGTCGGCTCCCTGTTCATCCTGATCGGCACACATCCCATGATGCACGCGGGCCAGTTCGTCCCCGTCCGCCGCGCCCTCGGCAAGCCTGTTGTGATGTGAGGAGTCTCCCCATGAGCGACCCTTCCCACGCGAAGTCGCGGGAAGGGTTGTTCTGCTCACTGCTCACCGCATGATCCCGTTCGTTGGAGAAAGCACATGTCGGCCGTTCCGAAACCTCGATTCACACTTGCCGAGTACCTCCAGCGCGAGAATGTCGCCACGTTCAAAAGCGAGTTCTATCGTGGTGAGATTTTCGCGATGGCGGGTGCGTCGCCGAGACATAACAGAGTGAGCGGTAGCATTTTTGCCAGCCTGTACAGCCAATTGCGCGGTTCTCCGTGCCTGCCTTACACCAGCGACCAGCGTGTCCGCATCCCGACCAGCAGTCTGATCACCTATCCCGATGTGGTCGTCGTGTGTGGGCCTCTGGAGATGGATCCCGAAGACAGCATCGCCATCAACAACCCCAGCGTGATCGTGGAAGTGTTGTCCCAATCCACGGCGAGTTACGACCGTGGCGAGAAGTTCGATCTGTACCGCGAGTTGGAGTCGCTGCAAACCTACATCTTGGTCTCTCAAGACAAGCCGCACGTCGAGCGGTTCGTGCGCCAGCCTGACGACTCGTGGTTGCTGACGGTCTTCAAGGGAGTCGAGGCGGTTCTCGAACTGACCACACTCGGTTGCTCACTGCCACTGGCGGAAGTCTACGCCGACGTGACGTTCGGTCCGGAAGAGGTCTGACGCAACGAACACGATAGCAACGAACCGACATCAAACACGGTCGCTTTTCTGTCGGCTTCCAGCCGACATCCTCGTCTGCCACCGGCTTCAGCCGGTTGTGTGGTAAGGCTCGCTCCTTGAACTCTTCCAGCCGGGCTTCAGCCGGCTTCCTTCCTGAGAGTTACGCCATGCCGAACGCCATCGCTTTCCGAGTTCTCGTCGCGATCCTGCTGCTCGCCGCGACTCCACTTTGGGCGCAACAATCCACCGGCCTCGAACGGTTGAAGTACAACAACCCCGGCCTGGTCGTCGATTTGGGAGTCGGCTTGTGGGCGTGGCCGGTGCCGTGTGACGCCGATGGCGACGGCGACTTCGATCTGATCGTCAGTTGCCCGGACAAGCCGTACAACGGGACGTACCTCTTCGAGAATCCGGGTGACGGCAAATCGAACCGCTACGAAAAGTTCCCGGTCTTCAAACCGGCGCGGCGTCTGAGTGCGGGGCAGTTCAACGTCACACCGTCCGATGTCGATGGTCGCCTGGTCGTGACGACGCCGGGCAACGTGCATCCCGAGTTCCTCACGGTGGGCCTTGAGAAACTGCAGAAGCTGTCTCTGCCCGCCGATCCGATTGGCAAGAACCCCGACTGGTTCAAGCCTCACAAACCCGGCGTGTACAAGCTCCGTCATAACCAATGGAAGTTCGTAGACTATGACGGTGACAAAGCCCTCGACTTGGTGGTCGCCCTCGAAAACTGGTCCGAATACGGCTGGGACGATGCTTGGGACGCGAATGGCAATTGGAAGAACGGGCCGCTGTACGGGTTGCTCTACCTGTTTCGCAACACGGGTTCGACCGAGCAGCCGAAATACGCTGAGCCGAAGCTGCTGATGTGCGAGCGCGGCTCGGCCCCTCCGGTCCCCTCTCCTCCGCCTGTCTTTGGAAAACAACACAGGGGGGAGAGGGCTAGGGTGAGGGGGCCGAGCGGTGAGAACGCTTTGTCGAAGCAAGAAGCCAAGGACGAAGAAACCCCTCACCCTAGCCCTCTCCCCTCCAAGGCGAGGGGCGAGGGGACTGGAGAAGAACCGCTCAGCACGTTTGGCCTCCCCTCACCGAACTTCGCCGACTTCGATGGCGATGGCGACTTGGACTTGCTCTGCGGCGAGTTCCTGGATGGTTTCACGTACTTCCAGAATGTTGGTACTCGCACCGAGCCGACGTATGCGGCGGGCAAGCGACTCCTGCGCGACGGACAGCCGTTGACGATGGATCTCGAAATGATCGTGCCCGTTGCGTTCGATTGGGACCGAGACGGAGACCTCGACCTGATCGTGGGCGATGAAGACGGTCGCGTCGCGTTGGTTGAGAACTACGGGCCGTGTGTCGATGGTGTACCGCAGTTCCTCGCGCCGAAGTACTTCAAGCAGGAGGCGGACGATGTGAAGTTCGGGGCACTCGCAACGACCTGCGGCTTCGATTGGGACGGGGATGGCGACACGGACATCATCGCGGGGAACACGGCCGGCTACATCGCGTTCATCGAAAACCTGAGCGGCCCCGGTGTCGAACGGCCTCGCTGGGCGGCTCCCGACAAACTCGAATCGGCGGGTGAGACGATCCGCATCATGGCTGGACCGAACGGCTCGATCCAAGGCCCGGCCGAAGCGAAGTGGGGCTACACGACTCAGACCGTCGCCGACTGGGACCACGACTGCCGGCCCGACCTGATCGTGAACTCGATCTGGGGCAAGGTCGTTTGGTACCGCAACGTCGGCACGCGCACTCAGCCCGAGTTGGCAGCGGCTCAGCCGATCGAAGTCGCCTGGCCGAACGGCAGGGCTTCCAAACCCGAGTGGACGTGGTGGGAGCCGACGGGGAACGAGTTGGTCACACAATGGCGGACGACTCCCGTCGCCACCGACTTCAATCGCGATGAGTTGTGCGATCTGGTGATGCTTGATCACGAGGGATATCTGGTCCTCTTTCCACGTGGTGCCGAGCTTAGCAAACGAGCTGACCGTTTTACTCTGCTGCCTGGTCGTCGCGCGTTCGTCGATGAATCTGGCAAGCCGATCCAACTGAACGCGAAGCGCGCTGGAGGGAGCGGGCGGCGGAAGTTGTGCGTGGTTGATTGGGACGGCGACGGCAAACTCGACGTGCTGCTGAACGGCGTCAACGCGAACCTGCTGCGACAGGTCGAGACTCGTGACGGCAATTGGGTGATGAAGGACATGGGGCCGCTCGACAGTCGCAAGATCGAGGGACACGACACCAGCCCGACGACCGTCGATTGGAATGGCGACGGTGTGCCCGATTTGCTTGTCGGTGCGGAAGACGGACGGTTCTATTACCTGAGGAACAATAGGGTGGGACAAGTGGCGCTTCGCCACGACGGCCCACCACAACAGGAACCGCCATCAACTCTCAAGGCGAACGCTGGTGGGCCGGCGCTCGAAGCGAGCTTGTCCCACCCTACGAAGGCCGTCCTCACGTCCGAGTTCCTCTACAGCGCGGAGACCGCGCCGACCGTGTCATGTCATGCTTCGACCATCGTCGAAACGAAGGCGGGCCTCGTCGCGGCGTGGTTCGGCGGGACGTATGAGAAGCATCCCGATGTCGGCATCTGGTTCTCTCGGCATGTGGATGGCAAGTGGTCTGCGCCGGTTGAGGTCGCGAACGGAGTCGAATCGCCGGAGAAAGACTTACCGGCAAAGCGGTATCCGTGCTGGAACCCAATCCTGTTCCAGCCAACACTCGCTGCTGGCGGAAAGAAGCCGGAGCAGCCGTTGCCGCTGATGCTCTTCTACAAGGTCGGCCCCAGCCCCGACACGTGGTGGGGCATGCTGATCACGTCCGACGATGCAGGCCGCACATGGTCGAAGCCGCGTCGGTTGCCGGACGGCATCCTCGGGCCGGTCAAGAACAAGCCGATCCAACTTCCGAACGGCGACATCCTGTGTGGGACCAGTTCCGAACACGCGGGCTGGCGAGTCCACTTCGAGCGTTCATCGGACCTCGGTCAGACGTGGAAGGCGACCGAGCCGGTGAACGATGGCAAGCAGATCGGTGCCATTCAGCCCAGCTTCCTCGTTCACAAGGATGGTCGTTTGCAGGCAGTTGGTCGCACGCAGCAGAAGCAGGTCTTCGAGGTCTCGTCGAGCGACGGCGGTCAGACGTGGGGACCGCTCACGCTGACATCGCTTCCCAATCCGAACGCGGGAACCGATGCTGTAACGCTTACCGACGGACGGCATCTGATCGTCTACAACCACACCCCGAAAGGCCGTTCGCCGCTGAATGTCGCCGTCTCGACGAATGGCAAAGACTGGCAAGCGGCACTGGTTCTCGAACGCGATCCCGGCGAGTACTCGTATCCCGCCGTCATTCAGACGAGCGACGGCCAAGTCCACATCACTTACACCTGGAAGCGAAAGCTGGTGAAGCACGTCGTTGTCGATCCGAAGCAACTCACCCTCAAGCCGATCGTCGGGGGGAAGTGGCCGGAGTAAGGTTGCCCATGACTCAATCCAGTGACTGGATGGGATTGTCGCGCCGCATTGGAGGATGGGCACTCTTGCCCGTCCGGCTGGAAGGCAAAAGACAGGACGGGCAAGAGTGCCCATCCTACAACCACATTCCTTCCAGTCGTTCGCCTGATTACTCGAATCGGCGCGGTTGTGCGTCGTGCGGAACTCGTGCGGCACCGCTGCGAGCGGGTTGAGTCAGCAGCGGTAGTTCCAATCCCGTGCGGCTGCGAGCGGGTGTGACAGCGGCGACTTGAATAGGTGGCGCGGTGATCGGCGACGCGGTCTCTTGCTGTACGAGAGCCTGTTCGGCCCGTGCGATTGCTGCGCGGTTGGGCTTCGTATTGGCTGAGACCGTATTGCCAGAGACGTTGGCTGCGGGCAGGCTCAGATCGGCGAGAGAGTCTGTCGCGTCGGGCGACTGACCGCGAATCGTGGTGCCAGATTTGGCTGATCCCGGCGCGGCGACTCGTTTGCGGCTGTCGGCCAGTTGAGAACCAGCGGGGCCGTTCAAACTCGGGCTGCTGGCCAAGACCCACTTGTCCCAGTCGCGTTCCAGAGCCTCGATGCTGGGATAGTCGTACTGTTGGAGTGCCGCTTCCCAGCCTTCGTGGTGAGCCGCTTGAAGGAACTTCACGTAGCTCGGCTTGTCGCTCTTCTGGATCAGGAAGTCGGCCAGCGAGTGCCCTTCGGCATAGAGCGTCAGTACCTGTAGTTTGTCTTGCGGATAGTTCTTCATGTCGAGCAACGTGCGGAGTGGAATCTTGCGCGAAGTCCCCATCACCTGGCCATGAATCTTTTGCAGGCGGAGCCGCTCCGATCCATGTTCGATAAGCGACGCGGCACCTTCATCGGCCCAGCGCGGCAACGGCCTACGGAAGTGACACGCGAAAATCGTGTGGTTGATTTCGTGAGGCAGCACCGAGTCGAGGATGCGTTCTTCGCTTCCTTGAATCTCCATCTTCCAACCGTAGACCTCGCCGTTTTGGAAGTTGAACGTCGTCGCGCCGCCCGCTCCCATCGAACCGACCTTCACGTCGATCGGGCACGGCGACGACCAGTTGCCGGGAAGCGGCTTGCCGATCCATTCGACCGCCAACTCAGCGCGATAGATTTCGGCCGCATCGCCCACTTGCTTGGCGAACTCGGCCGTTGGCGCGGTGACGATGAAGTTGGAAGTGCGATAGCCCGCCCCGAATGAAGCGAAGGTGCCAACGACGAGCAGACTACGGAGGAAAGCGTCCATGCTGGTTCCGAGTGGATTGAATTTAGAGGGGTTTGCCGCGAGCGATTGGCATCCATGCCAAGGTCACGACAATTTTGCCGAGACAGCAAACGTTGGACCGGCTGAAACGGCCGATTTGCATGCGGGCTGGCAAGGACTGTGAGAGTCACGACTTGCGCAGCGGTCTCTCAGCAAAAAGTCTCCATGAGGAGACTCCGCCCGAGGCCGCTCCGTGTAAGAGTTACAAACTCGGAGTGCCCCGTTGGCGAAAACTTCACAGTTCCTCGCGGTCTCCTCACGCAGTGACCTCATGGCAGAACCGGCTCGGTCGTTACGTTCCGAGGGACTGCGCCCTGCCGCACACGGCGCGCGGCTAACCGGCGTCACGTCGCACTTCGGCAGGAATGACCAATTCGTCTTGGCTTCTTCAGCGATCCGCCCGATACCAAGGGGACCAACGAATCGGAGTCGCGGGTGCTGGCGAACTCGACATCAACTAAGCAGAAACTGGAGCGACAATCTTGGCACACTCGCATCTCTTGGTGAATCACCTCTTGAAACAGTTGGAGTTTCACAAGCGAGACCGTAAGGAACGTGATCGTCGCCCCGAATGGCTGTCGGCGTTTGTCCATCAGACGGCCGCGTTGTTTGAACCGCTGACGGGAGTGGCCAAAGTCGGCTATCAGTGCGAGCTGACTCCGGACGGTTGGGAAGCGCGGATGTATCTCGGCTCAACCGAAGTCATCGGTGGTCGCGACGATGGGCAGTCCCGCTTCATCAGCTTTGAGTTCGACTTCGGCCGACTGACGGAAGGCTTCACGCGGGTCGATGAGTTCCGCTGGAACGTCTGTTCGACAGCGGAAGGCTCGGCTGGCTCGTTTGTCACGTTGCGCGGCCAGATCGACAGCCACCCGGTCCAACTGAAGCT
>JAYVOX010000725.1:0-3438 GCA_043757695.1 Schlesneria sp. | reverse complement strand
GGGTGGCACTGGCGGAGCTTTGGCCGCCAGTGTCTTCGCCTTGCGCCGTTGTTAAAGAACACTGGCGATGCAAAGCCATCGCCAGTGGCACCCGGCGCGAGGTCGTCCGTCTCGAATGGGGACTGAGGCCCGATGAGATCGCGGTCGGCTTCGTCGGTCGCATCTCCCCCGAGAAGAATCCGCTCGCCACATCGTGGGCTGTCCGCGCGTTGGGGCCGGGTTACCGCGCGGTCTACGTCGGCAAGGGCTATGGCGAGGACCTGTGTCCCGCCGCACGCGACCTCACCCCCGACGCGATCTTCGTCCCGCCGGTCTCGCAGGTGGGCGACGCGCTGCACGCCCTCGATTGCCTCATCATGACCAGCCCGGCTGAGGGCTTTTCGTTAGTGGTGATTGAGGCCCTGATGGCGGGACTTCCCGTCGTGGTGACTCGCGTCGGAGTCGTCCCCGACTTGGAACAGGATCACGGACTGACGCTCGTCACGGTGCCTGTGAACCCGTCACCGGAACAACTCGCGACAGCGGTCAGGCGAACCATCGCCCCCTCGAGCCTTCCGATTGTTGATCGTGCCAGATCGGTCGCGATGCGGCATTACTCGGCGGCCATTATGGCCGCTCACTGGTCGCGGTTTCTCCGAGAGACGGTCCGGATCAAGACCTGATCGCCAACGTAGCGGTCAGGGTGTTCTCTGTTCCGGCGAGCGGCTCGCGAGTTGATGCCCGTCGTACAGACGACGGTGATTTGTCACTTGTCGCTCGCCTTTGTTTAATTCGACCCGGCCGGTTGTTGTCCGGGCATCTGGTAACGAGCGGCAGATACCTGAAAACAAGTCCACTGGGAGTCTCCGCGATGCAATCAACACTCACCGGCACGGTTCATGGGCGGATGATCGAATTAGAGCAAGACACGAGTTTTGCCGACGGAGTGCGGGTTCGGATCAGCCTTGAGCCGGTCGAACTCTCGTCACGGATCGGCAACGCTCAAGCGGCGATTCTGGAATCAGCCGGGGCATGGTCCGATGCTGACGATTCAGAGTTCGACCGCTGGCTGGAATCGACCAGCCAATCGCGAAGCCTGTCGCACCGTGACGAGTTCATGGATACGGACGCTCCACAATGAGCGGCTATTTTCTCGACACCGACACTTGCTCGCATCACTTTCGAGGTTCACAGTCCGTCACCGAACGAGCGGCCAACCATGCGGACGAGTTGCATCTCTCCACGGTGACGCTGGCCGAGTTGCTCAGGACTGGCGCATCAATCACGGTCTGAGTTTGGTGAGCCGGGTGCCGTCAGGCCCCGGGTTTTTCGGCGAAGAAAAGAATCCGGGGCCTGACGGCACCCGGCTCACCTCGATCATCAGATTTATCTCGCCAGTTAAGTCCACGCCGTCCCGATCGCTGACATGCTCATCGCCGCAACCGCCTTGATTCACAACTTGACGCTGGTCACTCACAACACCAAACACTTCTCAGCCGTCCCCGGCTTGATGCTGGAAGATTGGGTGACACCGTAGCCCAACAGCAAGGCCGTTCGCATCGTTGTCTCATTCCCGCATTGCAGACCGCACCAGCATCAACACCGCTGAACGAAATGACCCTGCCATCACCTTGGAGTGCGGTATCTCCGTACCGCCCTGGCTTGCGGCGGAGCCGCCTTGCTTTCCTTGGGTCGTTGGCATCGACCTCGAAAGGGTGAAGGAGCGAGGCGAAAGGAAGACGAAAGGCGAAGGTGGCTCCGCCAACAGGGGAAGGTGGCAATGAGGTGAGGTGTCGCACTCCAAGGAGGTGCCGGGCGACGCGACCGATCCCGAGAACCGGCCACGATCTCCTCGCCAGTTCCACAACCTGCACGCCGCCGCCGCGTGGATCGCCAAGCACTGGCCCGACTTCGACCTCGAAGACCAACACCCGGTCGCCTGGCAGCCCGTTGAAAAGGGGAGGGGGAGGCTCCTGCCGAGCCGTTGTTGATCAGTATCTCGCTTGTTTCTCGTGACTGTGCGGGAGCCTCGCCCTCCCGATACCCCTTTTTCAACAGGCTGCTGGCTAAAGTTACGCAGCTGTTGACTTGACTCATCACTCCTGTGAAGCAAATCGTAGCCACGTTCACCAGAACGTGGGTTTTGCAGTTTCCGCCACGTTCTGGTGAACGTGGCTACCACCATGATGAGTCAAGTCCGTAGTTGCCTAAAGTTAGGCACCATCACTCCGCCTGATGAGCCTGCCACGGAGCGGCTGCGCAGTACCAACACGCTCGCCAGCATCACCCAGCGTTCAGTGGGGTTTGAAGTGCAATCGTGACAGAGAGTCAAACTTGTAAGGCTCGTCAGGCGGAGCGATGGCGGCTACTTTGAGAGGAGCGGGCTGCGGCTGGACATGCCCGAGTATCTTTTCTGCGTGAAGGTATCCAAGCTGTTTCAACGTTGGAGATCATGCGATGCAACGACGACTACGGTGTCTCATGGTGGTGCTGCTGCTGGGACAGGCGGCGGTGACGAAGGCTCACGATACGTGGGTGCAGACGAACACGAACGTGATCCGGGCGGGAGACTCGGTTCACGTCGATCTGATGCTGGGCAATCACGGCAACGACCATCGCGACTTCAAGCTGGCGAGCAAGGTTTCGCTGGCGGGAGGCTCCTTGAAGATTCATGCTCCGAACGGGAAGTCGTTCGACGTGAAGGACCGACTGGTGGACATCGGGTACGCGCCGAAGGAAGGCTTCTGGACAACGAAGTTCGCCGCGACAGAACCCGGCCTGTATCTGGTCGATCAGTCCAGCGATGCGATCGTGAATCATGGGGCACCGACTCGCAGCGTGAAGAGCGGCAAGACGTTCTTTGTCGTCACGAAGTCGATGGACCAGATTCCGCACGAGCATCCCGGCTACGACAAAGTGCTGGGCCATCCGCTGGAGATCGTGGCCGACGCGAACACCGTCACGCCGATGGGTCCGGATGTTCCGATCCGCGTGAAGGTGTTGTTCCAGGGCCAGCCGCTGAAAGAGGCTCGCGTCAGCTTCATCCCGCGCGGCGTGACGCTGACCGAAGGATTCGACTCGACCTACGAACGAAAGACGAATGAGAACGGCCGCTGCTTTTTCACGCCCAAGGACGGCAACTACTACCTCGTCGTGGTCCATCACAAGACGGACGAGCAGGGGGAGGGCTACGATTCGACGAGCTACTCGGCCACGCTGGCGGTGTTCGTGCCGGATGTCTGCCCGTGCTGTGGGGAGTGAGTTGCCAAGTTCAGTCTCACTGTTGTGCGCGAGTCTCCCGACCCCGCACAGGTCGAGGGTTTCGGCGGGGGCGGGAGACCCGCGCCGAACGAGGAGTTCTGGCTCTCCGCCATTCGTGTTGATTCTTGTGGTACATCAGCCGCAGGGCGCTAGCCCCGGTTCTATTTCGCTTAACCGGGGCTAGCGCCCTGCGGCTAA
>JAYVOX010000724.1:0-3439 GCA_043757695.1 Schlesneria sp. | reverse complement strand
TCAGCTTGCGGGATTGAGCGGTGGTCATGTTGTTCATTTGGACTCCAATTCACGAATCCGCAGTGCGAAGTACCCCAGCAGGACGCACGGCACCAAGTAACCCAGCGTCACCAGAATGCTCGGGACCACAGACGCATCCCACGGAACATCGAACCCGTTTGAGACGTACTCAGACATGTTGAAAAATTGCAATCGCGGGATGACCTGCTTGCAGAGCCACAAGAAGTTTGTCAGCCCCGCATCGAACAGACGCATTCCACCGAAGGCGGGATTATCGGGCAGATCGGTCGTCGGGTTCATGTGCGTCACGATCCGATAGATCGACTCCAAGAAGCCCCCCCCCTTGAACTTGCCGGACACCAGTTCGTCCATGAAGGTGTGCGAGTCTTCTCCACCGAGCATCAACAGGCTGAACGTCAACACGGCCGCGATCGGTCCTTTGAGGAACGTACTCGCGGTGACACTCATGATCGTCACGAGAATCAGCATCAATTCAATGCCCAGCACGGCCTTCGAGTAGCCGACCCAGAAGGGCTGATCGGGACGGCGAATGAACAGGTCGGGGCGAGCCATCCCGAGATATTGCTCACGGTCAATGCAGGAAACTTCGACGGTCAGCGAACCAGACTTCGTTACGAAATCATCGATCAGGTCGTAGGTCTTTTCGTCCCCTTCGCGACCGAGCTTGCGATTGATCTTGTCGGTCACGCCACGGAACTCGCTGATCTGCCGCGCTGCGGTGGTGAACGTGAGCGGCTGATTCGGCGCGGCCTGCTGCTCCGGGTTGATGAACTTAAAGTCGAACAGCAACTGTCGCTTCATGTCCCCTTTGTAGCTGCGGAAAGCAGTGAACTGGTTCTCCAGGTGCAGGTTGCCCTCGGAGTCCAGTGCCGACGCATCGATGTTTCTGAAGGTCCAAATGGCTCGTGCCGCAGTGGCCCCTTCGATGTACGTCCGGAATTCCCACAAGTCTCCCGTGTTGATCCCTTTTTCGGCGGGAGTTCCCGTCCGATCCAAGAAGCCCAACGCGCCATACACGGGAACGCGGCAGGAGAGCAGCCCTTGATCCTTGGCCGTTTTGGGAATCTGCCGGACGATCCAGATGTATCCCACAGTAGACATCACAAATAGCACCAGAGTGCCGATCAGACTGAAGCCGATGATTCGCCCCAAAACGATCTCCAACCGGCGAGCCGGCTTGGTGACGACCGTGTGCAGTGATCGCAGACGAATGTCTTCCGGGATCCCGAAGCAACTCAGGACCAACACCACCGGCAGTACCAGCCAACTGATGGCTCGCAGCACAAAGCTGACATAGACCTTCACTTGGTCGTTGGTGATCTCCTTCGTATCGCCCATGAACCAGCCTGCGAACATGAACAGCAGGGCGAAGACGACGAACACCGACAGAGCTTTACGGCGATAGGCTTCGAGGAACGTCAACTTCGCCAAGGCACCGATGCGGCGCGGCGACAAGCTGAGGACATCCGAGATGCAACCGGACAACTCGCGAAAGAACAGTTTGCCGCCCGCGCCACGATGGCTGACAAAAGCGCTCACGGCAGACACGGACAGCACGAGTAGTGCCAAGCCGCCAGCCACGATCATCCAGTACAGGATTGAGGGCAGCAGATACAGGGGTTGCGGGTCGAATGACATGGCAGAGGGATGCCCTCAAAACGAAGACGGATGGAAACGGGGTCACTGTCGCAGTGACGCTCGACTGGCAAAGAGACGTTTGACTTGGCGACGGCGACAAACTTCGGAAGTCTTCAGAGACTTCGGAAGTTTTGAACAGTCGGAGACTTCACCTCGACTACGCCCCCGACTTGCCTTCTTGCACAAGGCGATGGCCGGGACGTTCGCGACTTTCCTGAACGGTCTTCAAGAACAGGTCTTCGAGATTGGCAGTCGGCTGATCGACCTTCAGGACGTTCGCGCCGTGCTTCTTAATGACCGCTTCAATGTCCCTGATCGCTTCGGGGCTGAGCTTTGAACTGAGGATTTGCGTCTCGTCCTGAGCCTTGAGCAACTCATCGACGCGGCCCATGACCTTCAATTCGCCACCGTAAAGGATCGCGATTCGGTCACACACATCCTGCACGTCGGCCAGCAAGTGGCTGCACATCAGGACGGTCTTCCCCTGCTTCTTCAGATCGAGGATCAAGTCCTTCATGTCGCGATTACCGAGCGGGTCGAGACCGCTGGTTGGCTCATCGAGCATTACCAGATCGGGATCGTTGATGAGCGCCTGCGCGACTCCGATGCGGCGCGTCATTCCTTTCGAGTACTCCTTCAACTGGCGGCGACGCGCTTGCGGCGCGAGCTTCACCATGTCGAGCAACTTCTCGGCTCGTTCCTTCCGCACACTGGCGGGCATCTTGAAGAGTCGTCCGTAAAAATCGAGCGTCTCGTGAGCGTTCAGGAATCGGTACAGATACGACTCTTCCGGGAGATAGCCGATCCGCTCGTTCTTGCTGACATCGGCAGCGGGCTTGCCGAGAATCGTGATCTCACCCTCAGTCGGGAAGAGCAGGCCAAGAAGCAGCTTTAGAGTCGTCGTCTTGCCTGATCCGTTCGGGCCGAGCAAGCCAAACACCTCGCCGCGCTTGATATCCAAGCTGAGGGCATTCAGCGCTCGAACTTTGGGACGACCCCAAAAGTCGCGATAGACCTTGGAGAGATTGCGGACTTCGATGACCGATTCATTGGACTGGCCGGGCTGGCTCATGCAGATTCCCGTTCTCGACAGGTGACACAGAAAATTCGGACAACCACGATTTCGGCAGGCACAGACCCACCGAACAGACTTCAAAAAATGGACGAGTGCCGCCGAAAGAAAGGCGACGACGGCGAGTGTACGGCGGAAGTGGAATGGGTGTTGGGAACGGATCGCAGTGAGCTGAAAAAAACTATTTTCAAGCCAATGCACAGCGACAACCGCGCGCCGCCAAGCGGTCTTGGCTCCGACCGAGGGGCGACATAGTAAGAACGGACCATCGCAGTCGCAAGCCGCTGGAACAGGCTGTCAGCAACCGAAGTCACACGCTGTCCTGTCGGTTGTGGTCGTTCATTGGCGGTCTATCTTGGGTCGTCTTGAATCGCGAAGTGATGGCAGGCAGTAGTTGCGGGTGTCAACCCGCAGTTCAGCGAGCGCCTGAATGCCGCCATGAGCCGCTTTGCGGCTCAATTTCACCATCGTTTTCAGTTCCGTGGGTTGACACCGACGGCTATTTGCTGGCGTCGCTTCGCGACGATGACCACCAATAAACGCTTGCACGCTGACCTCTCGGTCTATTCGGCGTGATCGGTTCCGGCGACATGGACTGAGTTGGAAGAATTGGCTCTCCGCCATTCGTGTTGATTCTTGTGGTACATCAGCCGCAGGGCGCTAGCCCCGGTTCGATTTCGCTTAACCGGGGCTAGCGCCCTGCGGCTA
>JAYVOX010000723.1:0-3448 GCA_043757695.1 Schlesneria sp. | reverse complement strand
TCGCTTCATCGGTGAACTGCATCGAGTCCCCCTGAGACACATAAAACGCGGTCATCTCATTGGCGAAGTTGCCGATGGCGATCGCCATCGCCTGGCCGTCGCGGATGCGAGCGGCATCAATCCCCATCGCGCCGCGCGCCTGTCCCTGCTGGTCGAACGCGATGTTTCGCAGGATCGCCTCTTCGGCAAACGTCCCGTTCCCCTCGTTGCGAAACAGGAAGTTCTGCACGGTGTCGTTGGCGACGGCGATGTCGAGCCAGCCATCGTTGTCGAAGTCGGCGAACGTCACGCCGAGCGACTTCCCCGCCGCGACTTCTTTGCGATGCGGATTGGTGACGTGCAGACCGGCCGACTTGCCGACCTCGGTGAACTTCCCGCCGCCGTCGTTGCGATAGAGGTACGGGAACGTGCCTGGAAAGTCTTGAGGTCGGCCATAGGCTCGGTCGCCGCCGGTGAGCGTGAACGGTTGCGACTTGTCGAACGCGCGCGTCCACTTCACATAGTTGGCCACGAACAGATCGAGGTCTCCGTCGTTGTCGTAATCGAGGAACCCGCAACTCGTCCCCCAATCGTCCTCGCAACCGGCGACGCCCGCTTCGGTCGTGACATCGACGAACTTGCCACCGTCATTCCGAAACAACCTGTTCGAGCCGGTCCCTTGCTCGGTCCTCAGCTTCACTCCCTCAGCCACATTCGGTCCGACGGAGGAGACGAACAGATCGGCATCGCCGTCACCATCGTAGTCACCAACGGCCACCCCCTGACCATAGAAGGTCACATCAAGACCGACATCCTGCGTGACCTCGACAAACTTGCAGTCCCCGTCGTTGCGATAGAGGGCCATCGTCGGCTTGGCTTCGACCGGTCGCTCATCCCACGCCCAGCGGCAGGAGTTCACAAACAAAATGTCCTGATCGCCATCGCCGTCGTAATCGAGAAACGCACACCCGCCCCCCATCGTCTCCGGCAGCAATTTTTCGTTGGTCGCCCCGTTCTCGTGGATGAAACGGATGCCTGCGGACTCGGTGATGTCGGTGAACGGCATCGCGGGGACTTCGACCACCGGCGCGACACGAACTTGTGGTTTGTCGAGGATCGTCTTCTGCTCGACCACCGGTAGTTTCTGGCTTCGCGCCCACAGCGCGATCCCCACCCCGGCCGCCACGAGGAGGAGCAACAAACTCCCCGACCACACAAACGCTTGCCCCACGATCGCGTCATCTTTTTCTTCTTCACCCTGCGGCTGATTCATGTCACTGATTCCTCTTCGATTTCGACTTTCAATTTTGGTTCTTCGTGAATCACTTTTGCACCATATGCAACGAGGATGCTTTCAATCTCCGTCTGTTTTGCACATTGGACTGCCCAGAGATACGAGTTTCCCCAGTCTTCCGTGCCATTCACATCGGCTCCTCGTTCACACAGCAGGCGTACGACATCGAGGGCGTTCCAGCCGCAGGCGTAACCGAGTGGAGTCTCCAACATGAAATTTGATTTCTCAATGTCGGCCCCAGAATCGAGTAGCAGGCGGGCAAGTCGAACATCGTTGAGAAAGGCCGCGTGAATCAACAGCGTGTTTTCCCCGACTTCCACCTGATCTGGGTCGGCTCCATGCTTCAACATCCATTCGACAATTTCGTAGTCGTATTCGCGCCACTCACAAGCTCCGTACAGCAGCGTTCGCCGCTCATCAGACAAATGAAGCAACTCGGGGTGGCGAGTGAGCAGATCGAACAGTCGGCGGCGGTTGCGACATCTGATGTAACGATAGGCACGTCGAAACAATCGCGTCTCGCGTTTGAGGCGTCCTTGTGCCATCGATCACTAACTTTCCGTTGAAACGGGCAATGTCGGCGTACGTTTTTGACTTTTGCCCCTCGCCCTTTCCCCCGAGGACGGTGGAGAGGGGACAAGACGGTCAATCATCGCCCGACTTCACCGGTTGATCGCCCTGCGGTTGTTGAACGACCGACAGGCCAGGTGCTCCGGGTCTCGAAAGTGGATAGATCACAAGCGGCTCCGACGCTTTGGCGGCGGCGGGGTATTTGACCTTGGCCTTTTCGTGAGCTACATCGCGGGCGTTGTCGTCCGGTTTGTATTTGGCGTGTTCTTTTTGGTGATGCGCCGCGAGCTTGGCGTCGCCGAGTTCCTGATAGAGCTGGCTGAGGCCGTAATGCGCGGTCACGTTTTCGGAGTCCAATCGCAGCGTCTTCTGATACTGCGAAACGGCCTGTCGCAGGATTTCTTCGCGTTGCAGTTTGAGGTCCGGGTCGCGGACTTGCTTGGCTCGTTCGTAGAGCGTTTGGCCGAGCAGGTTCACCACTTCATAGTCGAGGCTGAAGTCGAAGCCTCGATCACGCATCGCCTTGTCGGTGTCACTGAGGACCGAACGGAAGTTGGTTTCAGCCTCTTCCAATCGGCCTTGTTGGAGGTTGATGCGACCGCTCAGCCACGCGATGGTCCACGCGGGAGCGGGTGGCTCTGTGTATTCGGACGCCCGGGCGATCGCGGCCGTCGCGTCGTCGAGCCGTCCCTCATCGAGATAGACTCGCGCGAGATTGAGCGGCCCGTCGTAACGCTTTGCAGCCGTCAGTCCCTCCAATTGCTTGAAGGCATCCTCGGCCTGCCGCATCTCGGCCTTGCCCTTGAGATGGAGGCCGATGCCGTAGTCGTTCCAGCGCTGCCAGACGGGGAACTCGACCTTCGAGTTCTCGACCTTCACATCGCTTCCCTCAACGGGGAACGTGATTTTGTCGGAGGCCAGCGTGGTGATCGGCAGCTCGTTGAGGTACGGCTGGCCCGGCGTGTGGCCTCGAATCGGCTTGTCTCCCGGCTTGGCTTTGTTCGTGAAGAAGTCGGTGAAAATCTTGTCGAACTTGCGGTACTGAAGTTTGAGTTCGACGGTCACCGGTCCAGTGATATCGGCCGGGATCGGCAGACTGTAGTGAACCGTTGCCGCCGCACCGGGAGGAATCTGGTTGTTGTAGAGGGCCACGAAAATGTCTTGCGGGTTGCGGCGATCAATCCGGCCACCGTCCTTGTCGAGCATGAAGATGTTGATGAAGTGCGACCACGGATCGACGGAGGTCTGACCATCCATGCCGCCGCTGCGACCGATGACCTTCCCGCCACTAGTCACAGTCACGTCGAGCCAGACCTCGTTCGAGTCCGCCGTTCCCTGCGTGAAGGGATGTCCCATCTTCAGCGTGCGGACGACCGACTCGAGCAGATACGTGCTGCCCGGCTTGAGCGTCGGCACTTCCGGACGGAGCGGTGCGTGCAGCTTGCCATTGATCTCGCCCCCTTCTTTCACGCCGAAGATGTCCACACGCAGCTTGCCGCCGAGGAACTCTTGATGAGCCTTGATAACATCGACGGGCGTCTCCTTGAGCCACGCCATGCCGGTGTTGGCCGCTGGGAACGAGTGACTGTGAATGCTCGGCTGCTT
>JAYVOX010000722.1:0-3453 GCA_043757695.1 Schlesneria sp. | reverse complement strand
CGTAGGATGGACGCCTCGTCCGTCCGAGTCGCCGCTGGTAGTGACGGACGGACGAGGCGTCCATCCTACGACTGGGTATGCCAACACCTGCCGCTCGCTCTTATCGCATCCTTCGCTTGCGCTTCAGGCTTTGATTCCGAGTGAGAAATGCGGGCTAGCCGCGAGCGATCTCCAACGTTCCGTCGAGGAACTGCCGCAGCGTGGCCAGCAGTTGCCGCGTCTCGTCCCGGCAGACGGGCAGCAGGGCTTGAGCGGCGTCGAAGTCGCCCTGTGCTGCGGCGGTCTCCAGACGCGAGGCGACTTCCACGGCTCGCTGTCCGCCAAAGTTGTCCAACGAATTCTTGAGCGTGTGCGCCACTCGACGCAGGCTCGGCTGATCGCGTTCCACCAGATGCTGTTCCAAGTCGGCGAGCATTCCGGGACAGGACTCGAACAGAATCTCGGCGATCTCACGCAGCAATTCGTCGTCCCCATCAAGGCGTTTGACCGCCAGCGACCAGTCGAGAATCTCGTTGGATGGGAAGTGATGGTTTTCAGGAACCGTGTCGGGCTGTTCGCCTTCTTCCGTCGGCGACGACAACAACTCCTGAATCTGCGCGACCAGTCGGCGACGGTCGATCGGTTTGGTGGCGAAGTCGTCGCAGCCACACGCCAGACACTTCTGCCGATCGCCCGACATGGCGTTGGCGGTGAGAGCCAGAATCGGATGCAACCAGCCGTTGTCGCGCAGTTCGCGCGCGGCGGCATAGCCATCCAAGACCGGCATCTGCATGTCCATCAACACGAGGTCGAACGGAGCGCCCGCAGTGACCGAGGCCAGCACCGCATCGACCGCCTTGCGTCCGTTGTCCACAATCGTCACCTCGGCACCGCACTTGCGCAGGAATGAGCCGATCAGCAACTGGTTGTCCGGACCGTCCTCGGCCAGCAGCAGGCGTCCCTTCAATCGAGAGTCCTGCGCCACGGCGGACATCCGTCGCGATTCAAAGCCGACCGGCGGTGTCGAACTCCATTCCACGTCGTCGAGGAGACCGGTCTCAATCAACACGGTGAAGATGCTGCCACGTTCGGGTTCGCTGGTGACGGTGATGTCTCCGCCCAGCAGCCGCGCCAACCGACGGCTGATTGACAACCCCAGCCCCGTCCCGCCAAATCGCCGCGTCACCGATCCGTCCGCCTGAGTGAACGGTTCGAACAATCGACCGACTTGCTCGGGCGTCATGCCGATCCCGCTATCGACGATATCGATTCGCAGCAGTGGTCGATCCGAGTTCACGTCCTGGACCGAGACCCCCACGTCAACGTGGCCGCGTTCGGTGAATTTGATCGCATTGCCGACCAGGTTGATGATGATCTGCCGCAATCGAGTCGAGTCGGTTTGAATCGTCTCGGGGACTGAGCCTCGGTAAGACAACAGCAACCCGATCCGCTTGGCATCCGCCCGCACTCGCAAAGCCGATACGACATCGGCCAGCAATTCGCCGGGCGAACAACTCAACGTCTCGACCTCCAACCGCCCCGCTTCAATCTTGGAGAGGTCCAGAATGTCGTTGATGAGCTGCAACAGGTGATGCCCGTTTCGCAGGATCGTCTGCAATGCGGCGGTTCGCTCGCCTTCGGGCACCTGCGGTTCGAGCAGGTTCTCGGTGAACCCGAGGATCGCGGTGAGCGGCGTCCGGATTTCGTGGCTCATGTTGGCGAGGAACTGGCTTTTCGCTCCGTTCGCCGCTTCGGCCGCGTCCATCTGGTGCTGGATCGTTTGATTCGCCAGCTTCAGCAATTGCGACTGGGCGATGAGCAGCGTGTGAACATCCAGCAGCCAGAACCGCGGCCCGTCCTCCACAACGACAGCCTCGTAAACCTGCGCCGTCGGGCGGCTGAGAACTCGTGCTGCCGCCTCGCCAATCGGACAGTGAAGCGGCAGTACGAGCGGTTGATGCCGCTCCTCTTCCAGCATCAGCCGGATGGGACGTTTGAGGTACAGATCGTTCCCAAACGGACGACTGAGTTGCGAGAGCAGCATCTCGCGCGAGATCAATCCCCACAGTTTCGACTCCGACGCGATGATCACTCCCGGCAGTTCGGGATGCGCATGGAATTGCTGGTCGATCCAGGCAGTCTGTGTCTCGAGCGATGCCGTGGCATCGAACAATGGTAAATCGTCCAACGTCGCAGCGGTGGTCAGTTCACTCGTCCAAGATTCCCCGCACGAAATCTCGTGTCTCACTTGAGCCGAACGTTCTACCGAACTCGCAGACAAACCGAGTTGCATCGTGGACATATCAGTCATCCCCTCGAGAGTCAGTCACTGGATGAAGAAGCCAATGAACTTGAGGCCGCCATCATGCACCTCCCCATGAAGTTTGAATGAAGACTTGGCGACTTGTCATCCCGACTGGGGAAAGCCGTCTTCGGGCCCATTAATTCGAGCGGCAGGTGTTGGCATACCCAGTCGTAGGATGGACGCCTCGTCCGTCCGGCACAACCAGCGGCGACTCGGACGGACGAGGCGTCCATCCTACGGGTCAATCTTTTCTTGCCGCTCGCCTAGCAGTCCGTTGAAAAACGTAGCTTGGACGCCTGGTCCGAGCGAAACTTGAGGACTGTTGATTGAATCGTTTAGCCGCCAGCCGGAGGCGTGCGCGGAGGCGCAAGTCGTGATGCCACGTCACGCGCACGCCTTCGGCTGGCAGTTAAACGAGTCGATTGCCGTTAAACCGACAGCCCCCGAGGGGGAGGGGTGATGATTTCGGAAACAGTGCCGGATGGCCCATCGCCCCCCTCCCCGGCCCTCCCCACCGAGGGGAGGGAGGAAGACACTCAGCGGGACATTGTTTCCAGTCGGTTCCTAAGAACCTGTCCAAGAACTACGCCGTGTTTTGAACAGCGGGTCTTATCGGCGGAGCTACAGTAAAAGCGTCACTCATGACCGCGTGCGGCATAGGCGAGCGGCTGGTGAGGAATTACCGTAGACCGGACGAAGGGGGCCGGTCTACGGCAGGTCGGCGAGCTCCTGCCTCTCGCCGAATCACTTTTTGCCCTCATTTTTTCAGCCGCTTGTCGAAGAACTCAAACAGGGCCTTCTCGGCCTGTTCCGCGTCGGCTCCTTTGAAGCCGTGGCCGGCTCCTTCGAGGGTGAGGAGTTCCGCCTCGACGGTCGCCGCCTTGAGCTTGTCGACCAGCCAGACTGCCTGTTCGTGGGCGACGTACTTGTCCTCGGTGCCGTGGATGCAGAGCGTCGGGGCGGAGTTCGGCGTGACCCAATAGAGCGGGCTGCCTTGGATATGGAGCTCGCGCTTCGTGTCGAGGTTGCCCCCGAACCAGAGGGGCAAGACTTCGTGAGCATCCACGCTTTTGCCGTAGGACTTGGTGAAGTCGCTCGGGCCGTAGACGTTCACGACGCACGCGACGGAACTCGATTGATTCGGGTTCCCGCCGGTCCCCTCGAACTGC
>JAYVOX010000721.1:0-12907 GCA_043757695.1 Schlesneria sp. | reverse complement strand
ATAGGTCTGCCACGTTGTGGCGGAAGACAAAGAGCAGCCAGCCGCCAACATCGAACAAGATTCACGACGAACCCCAGCCGCAGTTCGCCCGCACTGATAAAGGTGTCATTCCACAGCGGCCCGAGTTCCTCGAACGTCGCATTCCCCGCGATCAGCAGCCGCACTCGGCGACGGTGTGGAATGGTCGCCCGCAGCAGCCCCATCAGTTGCACGAGTTGCATCAATAAGTTTCAAGGCGCTCACCACGTACTCGGCGTGCAAACCAGCTTTCAGCAATTCCTTGCGGTCTCAAATTGCCCGGGGCTTGTTTGCGGCTCAAGTCAGGCAAGTCATCAGGAAAACGCAACCAGTCGATGTAGGCCGTACGTTTTGTGCGAGACAAAATCGGTAGCATGTCGAGCAACATCTTTCGGTATTGGACGAGGTCCACGCGGTCCAATGCCAGTAGATCGACGAGGCGTTCGCCAGCCTCATTCAGCGTCTCGATTTTTCCATTTGGTCGAACTTGCACGCAAGCACCAAACGCGACCTGAGTGGGATCGGGGATGCCCAAACGATCGTTTTTCACCGAATTGCATCGCACGCAGGCATAAAGCAGGTTTCCGTATTCGCAGGCCAATTCGGGGGCGGCTTTGATTGGAACCAAATGCTCGACGTGAAATGCCGCAGTACGCGGTCCCCACTGTTCCCGACGCAGGCAGAACACGCAGCGAAAACAGAATTCATCTCGCAGCCATTCACGATAGCTTTCCGGTGCGTCGTAGCCCGACGGCCAGTGACGCCGGATGTGTGGCGTGTGCGGGTAATCGAAGGCCGTAGATGCTTTCATCTATTCGGCCTCCCGCATGATTTGGCGATGCAGCGCTTCAAGTTCCTTGAGTGGCAAGGGCGCAATCAGGTTTTGGCGAGCCCCAGCGAGGAATTGAAGGTGTTCGAACTCAGCCCGTTCGGCAGCCGTGATCTTGCGGGCAATCTTCTTTTCAATGAGTTCCGCACGACGGTCGTTGGTTACGTTCCAGTCGTCCGTGATCGCGAAGTACTCTGCGAGCGTGATGTGGTCGTCGAAGTGCTCCGGAAAGTAGCGGTCGAACTTGAACGGCACTCCCTCTCGCGGCCAGCCATCGAAGAACTTGAGCAGTTGCCACTCCAGCTCGCGAGGGAGGTCGTAGAGCTTCAAGACTTCGCAATCGACTCGCAGCAAGAGCGAGCGAGCCTTCTGCGGATTGATCGGTCGTTGCAGGACGGCATCGGGATCGCGACGGACATATTCAAGGTATTTACAAGTGGCAGCGACGACTCGCTTAACACCTTCGTCCGTAAGCTGTGGGATCGGTAGTTCACGAATCACCCCAACATCGTTATCACGCTGTTCCGACATCGCGAACATGAATGCGTTTGCAATTGGAGAATTACAAATCGCCCAAAACAGCTCAAGTGGTTGGGAATGCTCCGTCTTTGCGCGTATGACGCTGAAACGCCGTGTGACGGGATGACCGTCAAAATCGATCAATGCTTTGAGGCGCCATGGTCCCCGGCTAGCACGAGCTTGATTAAAAAGGACTTGTGGGATTCCGACTGTGATCCCGGCACTCGCCCGAAGAATGAGCGTTAGCTCCAAGCTCATCCATTTTAGAGAGGGCAATTCATGCAATGGAGGGCTCGGTTCAAATCGTACAAATCCTTCGACGGCACCGGCGAATGAGCGGTCAGAAAACGTGATTGCACTCGGTGGAAGTCCAGCCCCCTTGTACTGAAGACCGTGCCCGATGTTGGCAAGGCAACAAAATCGCTGCATGTCGCGACAATGAATCCAAATCTCAGGTAAATCCGCGACTCTCAAGTTAGCTTGGTCAGTACCGAAATCTTTTGAATGAATGGTCTGGTCCACCGTCGCGTCGTACTGTTGTCGGAACGCATTCATCTCCCGCTCTCGCACGCGTCGGTAACGCACAGTTGAAGACGGTTGGGCGGCGGTAATTCTCTTGCGTGCGACAATCACGGCCGACTCCATGTCGGAGAACGTAAAGACCTTGTCGGGAAACAGGCAGATCTCTTGCAGCTCGAAGTCTGTCGTCAGCAGCTTCCGAACGGGTGTCGCGTTCTTACTGTGCAGGAAGCCTTGAGGAACGATGACGCCGATCACTGCGCCGCTCGGCAACTCGGGCAGCACGCGAGACAACATCTCGGCGGTCTTGTTTACTTGATGAAGCTCCACATTTCGTTTCGTGTACCATGCACGATCTTCGCTTTTGAAATTTTCAAAGGGAGGATTCGCTAACAACACCATTGCCTTGCGGGCCTGCTGTTCCAGCGTGTCTCCCTCGAACATGTCACCGGGAATCAAATCCCAACCATCAGGATTGGGAATGTCTGTGAGGCTGAGCGATAGCCTCGCGATCTCCAGAGCGAACGCATCGATCTCGCAGCCGTGAATTCGCTTTCGCAAATAGGCGCGTCGCTGAGTGGGTGAGGACTTCTCTTCCGGCAGCAACTCGGTGAGCAGTCGCATCGCCGATACGAGAAACGCGGCATGCCCGCACGCTGGCTCGAAGACGTGCCGCTGCTCCAGCGGAATCTCTGCGATCCACGGTCGCAACCGACCAACTATGTAATCCACCCAATAGGGCGGCGTGCTGTGAGTGCCCAGTGCTTGCCGCGTCGCTTTCGAGATCAGCGTGTTCTCGTAAACGTAGGCCAGTGATTCGGTCGTGGCGAGTTGCAGGCTGCTGGTCTGAGCAATGCTCGATGCAATCTCGACTAAGGCCCGCCTTTGCTTGTCGCTGGTGATGCTGATGGCGGGCGTGTCGAAGTGCTCGTCGATGGCGCTCAGCACATGCTCGGCATCCAGCAGATCTAAGCTCTTGAACTTGCCGACTCGTTTGTCGTGCAGAATCTTTGCGGAGACCAACCAAAACACGGACTTCAACAGCCACTGCCCTTTCGCTTCATTGATCACGTCCCATTTCAACAACGACTTCAGCAATTGAACCTGCCGTGAAATGAGCTGCACGAGCGTCTCGCCCATTTGCGATTCCACCAACGGCATCAATCCGAAGTCCACGAAGCTGAGTTGAAACTTTGAGTCGAACCGCCCCCAAGTCTTCGCTCGATAGACCGCACTCGGTGCCAATTCGTCGGCGTGAGTCTTGAAGAACTGCGGGATTTCACCGGGCGGAATGGGACGACGCAGCCGCTCTGGTTGATCCGCCCCTTGTTTCCACCATTCAAGACCATTGCGACCACAGACAAAAACAATCGGTGCTGCAAGGGCTCGGCAAGAACGGACGATCTCGGGCGATCCTTCCTCCGCTTCCAGTATCGCGATGCATGCCGTCCGAGCATCTGCGGGGGCCTGAGAGAATGCAGCGAGTGCGATCTGAGTTCCGTCCCCTAAGCGAAAGTCACTGCTCAACAAGTCGGCGCGATAGCCGATGGCTTTCAAGTGGGTTTGGATCGCAGATGCTTGGAGAGTCTGGGCCATACTTGTTTGATTCGCGATCAGGGAATCGTTCCGTCAATCCACGAGAACGCCACGTTCCAGTTGCTGTCTGGGGCAGTATATCGGCTGGCGACGATTTCGTAGTGACTGGAGTTGGTTGAACTTGAAGGATGCGCCGCAGTTCGCTGGTGCGGCCCACGAAGCTGCTCCCCAAGGCGGGAGGTGTAGGGATCGAACGGGTTCCATTCGTCGCGAGAAATTTCTGGACGCGGCGCGGCTCCGGGTTGCAGAGTGGCCAGCAACTGTTGCCACGCTGTGTCCGATTCGGCTCGCCAGTCGATGTACTTCAGACGCCGCAACGTGGCGGGGATGTGACAGTCGTTTTCAGAAAGCCTCAGCGGCAGGAATCGGCAGACGTGATTGGCGGGATCGCGAAACGTGGCCGTGTTTCGTTCCAGACGCACCCACTCCGACTCGAACGCGGCTTTGGTCATGCACAAGACCAGCACGCGAGACCGCTCCATCGCCATCTGCGCGTTCTGGACGGCCAGCCCGCCCCCTTGAGCCGGCTTCGATCCGTTCGTGCCGAGCGCGGCGATGACGAACGGCAGGTTGGGCACGCCGAAATCCTTGCGCACGTCCTTGATGAAGTGCTGCATGTTCGACTGGTACTCGGCGGGAGGCAGATCGCCGAACTGGTCGTTGAAGCCTTGGAACCAGAAGAACCCGGCGACTTCCAGCTTCCTACCCTTCAGTTCGGGGAACAGCGTCTCGTAGTTGTCGAATGTGGTTTTCACTTCGGCCAGCATGTTGCGGTACGACGAGCCATAGGGCTTCTTGATGTCATCCATCGTCGGCAGAGGATCGCTCTTCTTGTTCTTGTCGTTGTTCGCCGCAACGCGCTTGTGAGCCTCCGCGAGTTCCTTCTGAAGGTATTCCTCGCTCGGAAGGCCAGCCGATGGCGAGCGGAAGAGTTGGAACAACGAATGCCCGCCCCACGCCGCCTTGATCAGCAGCACTGGCTCGTTGATGTGGCCGCCCAGCATTGTGCCGAACTCCAATTCCGAACCGGTGCAGCCCGGCGATCCGAAGCCGACCGTCAGCGGGCCTTGGCGATCCAGAAACTTGACGATCACGCCATCGCGGACGGTCCACTTGCCGTCCTTGCGCAGATGCTTGAAGAGATCCTTGGTCTTGGCATCCTCGCCCTGAAAATCGAGCAAGGTGTTTCTGGCCTTGCCCTCCATGTTCGACTGTCCGGCGAGGACGAACACCTTCACCGGCTTGGTGTCGTCCGCGAAAGAAGCGGTCACAAGCAGCGTCGAGATCATGATCGCTGACATCAAGGATCTGACGGCGTTCGACATGGTGTTGTGTGCCTTTGCAAGAGGTGTTGGTCTTCGCAACCGTTTACTCAAGTGCGGCCGAGGTCTTGTTTTCGTGAGGCGATCGGCAGGACTTGTCTTACCGTAGCGGCGTTCGCCAGAACGCGGGCAAGCCAGCGAAAACCCCACGTTCTGGCGAACGTGGCTACGGCGCATTTGGGTGATGAAACCGCTGCTACCATCGGTGACGCTCAACGACCCGGATTCCCTGTCGAGATCGGCACCTCGCAGAAGGTGAGTGCCGCGATGCCATTGGTCCCTCGGAGCAGCTTGTCCTGATTCCAGCGCATCTCTTTGAGATAGGTGATCTTCTTGGCCGCAGAAGCTTCCTTCAACTTCAGCGTGAGCACCTTGCCGTTCAACGTGCCCGAGGCGACCTTGTCAGGTTCTCCGTCGAGATAGAACTGCCCGGCGAGTTCATCCTTCCACACGACGGGTTGATCGAACTCCAGGACGATGGTGCCTTGCCCCTCGCTGAAGTACACGCGTTGCAGATTGGGCGCGGTGATCGATTCCGTGACCTTCCGCCCGTAGTGATCCCGTTCCATGAGCGGTTGAATCAGGCGGGCAAACTCGGCCCAGCCAATGAGTGGATAGTGACAACCTCCTTCGGGCTTGATCCCCAAGGTCGACATGACATCCATGTGCGAATACAGACGCGGCAAGGAACGCTGTACCTCGCGCAACATGTCGCCATGACCATTGCCCATACTGCAGGAGTTCGGCCAGATCTGGAACAAGTAGTAATGCTGGATGTTCGGGAAATCCTCTTTCCAGTCGGCGGACATCTCGACGAAGTATTTTTCGTACGACTCTGACCCGTAGCCGCCATCCGGGCCGTCCGAACCTTGATCGCTTTCGCCCTGATGCCAGAGGATCCCTCGGATGCCGTGGGTCAGCTTAGCTTGCTGCACGCGCCAGAGCATTCGCCCGTAGATCGTTTTCAGATCGGTGGGATCGGCGTCATTCCGCTGGTGCTGGTCGATCCGCGTTCCGCCCACAGCTCCATTGACGATGAAGATCGGCAGCTTCTGGCTCTCGACCAACCGTTTGGCGAGTTCCATCCCCCACCAGCCGAGTTCCGCTTTCTCGCCCTTCTGTGCCTTCCAGACCGGATAGCACCAGAGATTCTCAGACCGGCTCTTGGCATCACCTCCCGGGCGGCCATAGCTGCGAATCCACTCGCTGGTCTCCGGTGGGGACTTCTCGCCCGTGTCGGTCGCCAAGGCGTTGGACTGCCCCTCGATGATGTAGGCATCTCCGCAGACGAGATTGTTCACGGTCCGCAAGACGGCTTCCTGTGTACCACTCTTGGTCCCGAACTCCACCTTGTACTTAATCAGCCCCGGCTTGAGCTTCGCCGACAAGGTGTAGGTCTTGTCCGCTGCGACCTGGGCTGTTTCCGTCTTGGTCAGCTTGTCGTCCGCATAGAGCCTGAGGAAAACTGCATCAGCGGCTTCGGTCAGCGTGCCGTTGTAATGGAGCGTGCCTTCGTTCTTGTCGTCGCGGGAATAGAACTGGCCGTCTACCGGTTGCTCGTCCTTGGCGGGAGTTCTCCGCACCCAGGGATCGATCTTCGGCTCGGTCACTTGAATCGATGCGGTCGCCATGCTGTCGGCACCGCCGTTTTTGATCAGTGCTTGGACGGTGATCAGTCCGCTGCATTGCGAGCGCTTGAGGATCAGCCGGTCAGGGGCGAGCGCCTTGACGACCGCTCCGCCCGCAACGCTCCACTGGTAGTGCAAGTCGCCCGCTCCACTGGCCTTCATCGCGGCAAGATTGCTGATCGCGGGGACCACTTCAATCGCATCCCGGCCATTCCATTTCGCGGGTGCCTGGAGAGTGAACACCGGCTCGGGAATCGTCTCCTTCACGGTCACGGGGATGTCGCGAGTCTTGACCTGATCGGCGTACACGGCCTTGAACTGCAACACCGCGGAGGTGTCGGCCACCACTCGACCGGCATCAAGGATGTAGGCCTTCCGGTCGGAGGCAACGACCGACTCCGTGCCGTTTCGCTTGAGAATCCAATAGATCTTCTGGGCACCGCCCGCCTTTGCGGTGACGGTCACGCTCTGGTTCTCATCGAGCTTGATCGCATCCGTCGAGACCGCGAATTCCTGGCCCGGCTGTACCAAGGAGCCGACTGCGGTTTGCAGAGGCTTCTGGTTCTCGTATTGCAGCTTCACCCAATCCGCGGAGCGGACGACGTTGGAAACCCGGACCTCGTCGATATCGCCGACGAAGCGATAGTCGCGATACCAGCCGCCAACATACATCCGTGCCGGCGACTTGATCGCCAGCGGAGCATTCGGCGTCATGGTGGCCCCGTCGAGGACACCGTTCACATAGACCCGAGAATCGCCTTTGCGGTAGGTATGCACCACCTGGGTCCATTGCCCCAAGGTCACCTTGCCGCCGTCCCGAATATCCGCGCCGGAAAAATAACACTCCATCTGCACGTGCGGCGGGCTGGCGATGCGCATGGTGATCTTCCCTTGCCCATGTTCGTTGCCCCACGCCATCGCGAGAGCGTTGGGGACTTCGGCCCGGAACCACGCTTCGGAACTGTGGTCACTCGCCCCGGTCGGAAAGGTCGCGATCGCTTCACCGCAATTGATTCCCTTGCCCACGCTAAATCGCCGGGCCGGGCCGATCATTCCCGCCGAGGCTGTGGTACCGTCATCGGTGGGTTTGACTGTTCCGACTTCATCCTTGACCGGGTCGCTCAGATGCAGAACGCTGAGATAGCCGTTCGACTCGTTGAACACCGCCGCCCCGTTCGACTCGCTGACCGCGTCGATGTTGCCCCAATGCAGCTTGATCTCGTGCCGCGAGTTTCCAGCGATCGTCGGCACGCGCACCCACACGGACGCCTCGCCACGTGCTGCATCCCACTCGTCGATTTGATAGGCCAGCTTCGTTCCGTCACTCGTCGAAAAACGCAGGTCCGCACCGTCGGCTTTCGCTTGCTTGAAATCAAAGTTGTCCTTGCTCAACCGCACGAGTACCGGGAAGTTCTCGATCACCGCCGTCGCCGGTAAGTCCGCTCCCTCCGGCGTCGTGAGAATGAAGATCGAACCGGAATGCTTCCAATCGGCAAGCTGCCCCGAAGCTGGCACTGCGAGCAGCGCCGTCAGCATCATGGCGGCGAAAGTCATCCGAAAGAGTCTCATGGCAGTTGCACCTTTTTGATTTGGGAGTGAATGCGTGTTGGTGGATTGGCCACTTTTCGGTCTTTTTCTTCTGGCCCTGTTTGGCGTGCCGGCCGGTGCCGTCGCCGTCGTCGAGGATGCTACCAGCGGGATTCAATTTCGTGAGAGCGGCCCGAAGTCGCGCACGAGCCGCGATGGCAGCCGCGTCTTTTGAATCGGCGGCAATCAACTTCTCGGCGACGGCCCACACAGGGCGTGAGCCGTGTTGCCTGGCAGAGTCGCAAGACAAGCCAACGTGACAAGCAGGACCGCTCTCCAAAGTTGGATCATTGAGTGGAGCCTTGCAGGAAATGAGGCGGGGTTCAACCGTCGCCACGTGCTTGGTTGCCACTCGCCCGCTCTAATGAGCGATGCCTTCAAACGGTTCGCCTTCGTTGAGCGTGGGGCGTTCGGGGCGGCCTTTGTAGGGATAGACGAGACCCATGTTGTCGAGTCCCAGCAGCCACAAGATGGTCGCGTGCAAGTCGTGAACGTGCAGACGATCTTCGACGGCTCGCAAACCGAGTTCGTCCGTCGAGCCAATCGTCTGGCCGCCGCGAACTCCGCCGCCGGCGAACCACATGCTGAAGCCCGTCGGGTTGTGATCGCGACCGTCGCCTTTCTCGCTCAGAGGAAGATCGCGTTCTTGGCGCGAGCCGGCAGCATCGGCATCTTCGGCGCGAGCGGAGAAGAAACGCGCGCCGCGCGGGCTTCTTGAGACGCAAGACTCTGCAACGCCACGGCCCCAAATCCGAGGCCGCATTGATAGAGGAAATCGCGTCGTGGTTGAGCCTGATTGAACATGGTTGGTTTCACTTCGAGTTATTCACTTTCAGTAGCCAAGCTCGCCAGAGCGTGGGTGAATCGCCAAAAAGCCCACGTTCTGGCGAACGTGGCTACGTTCCCGAGCCGTACAAGACCGGCGGCTAGCGCCGTGCCGCTCACTCGGCATACAAGAACTCGCTCGAATTCAGCAGCGCGTGGCAGAAGTCGGCGAGTGCGGTCGCGCGTTGATTGGTTTTCGATTGCGAGGTGGAAGTCGCGGGTTCGAGATGGTGTCGATGCTCGGTCGAATCATGCAGCACGTCGGGCTTCGCTTCGAAACGCCAATAGCCGAGTGCGTTGCTGGTGACCGATTCGACGTTGATCAATAACTGAGCCGCACCGATCGATCCTCGCGAGAAGCGGACATCGTCGATCACTCCGTGGAAGTGGCTGCCTCGACTGCGACCGCCGATCGTGAAAGGTTCGTCGTTCTCCAATCCTCCGGTGAGTTCATGGGCGACGATGGCGGAGAGCAACGGTTCGTCGTCATTGGAAAGATCCTTCAAGAAGAAGGTCATCGAACCAGCCGCTTCCTTTGTCGCGAGCTTCACGGCGACAGCGATGAAGTACGGCTTGTTGAGCGCGACGTGCTGATCAGAAAACGCGACGACTTCGCCGACGCTGCCGTCTCGTTTCTTGCCGACACTTTGCAGCACGACCGTTTGAGGTTTGCGGCGCGAGCCTTTGCCCGTCACGCCGAGGCACCAGCCGGACTGCTTCATATCGCCGGACCATTTGGCAGCAATGACTCGGACCGAAGCATCGTCGGCGATCGATCTCGGCATGACGAACGCTTCGATCGTGAAGTCGCCGTCGGGTTGCATGTGCGTACTTTGAGCCGCTCGAAACAGGCGCTGCGATCCCGTCGGTTCAATCAACGCCGCCTGGCCGTCTCGATAGGGAATCTTCTCAGGCGTGAACGTGGCTTGAGCCGACGCCGCGAGCTGCACATTCACGCGCGGGCGTTGAGCGTTCAGGAACTGCAGCGCGTTGTCGACTTCGCTGCCAATCGGGTCACGACCGAAAGCCAGTCGGTACGCGGTCGTGATTTGCTGAGCCTCATCACCCGGTGCGAGCTTCTCCAGACGAGCGGCGAAGGCTCGGCTGCGCTGCAACAGGAACGGGCCGTTGACCAGCAGCAGCGATTGCACGGGAGTCGTGGTCGTGTCGCGTGAAGACGCACTCGAAAACCACAGCGGTGCGTCGAACACGTCGGTCAACGGATCGCGCGCGTTTCGCAAGATGCGTGTGTAGATCGTTCGCCGAGGATCGGAAAAATACACGCCGGGACCGCCCGCTGGTTCCGCTTTCAACTCGCCCGTCACAGAGAAGATCGCGTCGCGGATCTGCTCAGCTTCGAGGCGTCGCGGACGAGACCGCCAGAGAAACTTATTCTCGGGATCGATCAACCGTCCGGCAGCGGCGGCGGGATGCGACGACGATTGCTGGTACGTGGCCGAAGTGACGATCAGCCGATGCAGCTTCTTTAAGCTCCAGCCTTCGCGCATGAACCACGCCGCCAACCAATCGAGCAGTTCGGGATGAGACGGCGGTTCGCCCAGCGTGCCGAAATCGCTGGCGTTGGCCGCGAGTCCGCGCCCGAAATGCTGTTGCCAGACGCGATTGACGATGACGCGCGCGGTGAGCGGATTGTCGGACCGAGTTAGCCAACGCGCGAGTGTGCTGCGGCGTCCGGTCGAGTTGTTCACGGCATCAATCTTCGCTGGCTCGGGATCGAGTAACGACAAGAAGCCCGACTCGATCGCTGTGTCCCCCTTCTTCGGAATCGTCACCGGCGGCGCGGTCGTGCCGACATCCGTCGCCGCCATCGCGACCGGCAACGGAGCAGGTTTCAATTTGTCGAACTCAGCCAACTGCCGCCGCAACGACAACAACTTTTCCTTGTCGTCCCCTTTGATGCGGTTGTCGAGTCGCCCGAATTCGTAGTCCACCTGCCGCCATGCCAACGCGACCAACTGAGCTTCCAGCGGCGATCGTTCGGCAGCCTGCTTCTTGATCAACAACTGGATGTCTTCCGGAAACATCTTGACCGCGCCGTCAGTGGCTTTGACTCGATACGGTTGCTCGATAGCCTCGATCTCCGCGCGAATGGCCGCCGTCTTCTCGCTCCACTCCACCGAGGCTTGAGCATGAGCCGCACGTTGCTCATCGGTCGCCGCAATCAAGTCCGTCCGAGGCAACAGCGGCGCGAAGAACGCCTGCAATCGAAAGTAGTCACGCTGCAAGATCGGATCGAATTTGTGGTCATGACAGCGAGCACATTGCAGCCCGAGTCCGAAGAACACATCCGCCGTCGTATCGGTGACATCGTTGAGAATCGTCGTCCACTGACCACGAACGTCACGGTTGTTGTATTCGTAAATCCAGTGCCTCAAGTACCCGGTCGCGATGAGTGCCTCGGGGTCGCCGGGGAAGAGTTCGTCACCTGCAAGCTGCTCTTGGACGAAGCGGTCATACGGCTTGTCGGCGTTGAACGAACGAATGACATAGTCGCGGTAACGCCAGGAATCGGGGCGATAGTCGTCGATGCGATAGCCATCGCTGTCGGCGTAGCGCACCAGATCGAGCCAATGCCGCGCCATGCGTTCTCCGAACCGAGGCGACTCCAACAAACGATCGGCCAGAACACCGACATTCGGATCGCGGACAAACTGCGCAACGGCCTCGGGTGACGGCGGCAAGCCAGTCAGATCGAACGTCAGCCGCCGCGCGAGCACTTCCGGGCTTGCCGACGGAGCCGGAGTCAAACCTTCGCGCTGCATTCGATTGCGAATGAAGCGATCGATTTCATTGAGCGATTGTTTCTCGCCGCCGAGCGGCTGACCAACCAACTCGCGCGGATGCTCGACGACCTTCAGCGGCTGAATCGCCCACCAGCGACGATCGTCATCGGTGAACGCGCCCGGACGACGCTTCTTCGGCCCACTCGGTCCGGTCGCCGCCGGCGCTTGGGCACCATCGCGCACCCATTGCTCCAGCAGCGCGATCTCAGCTTTGTTGAGTGGCTCGCCCTTTCCTTCCGGCGGCATCTCCAGGCCATTGCGCTTCACAGCGTCAATCAGCAAACTCTCGTCGGGCTTGCCCGGAACGATCGCCACACCACTGTCGCCGCCCACCAACAACGCCTCGCGCGAATCCACCGCCAACCCGCCGCGAGATTTCCGCGCCGCGTGACTGTGGCACGAATAACACCGCTCCTTGAGCAACGGCAGCACCTTGCTGGTGTAGACCGAGTCATCCGCCCACACAGCGCGGTTCCAAGACAACAGCACCGCGAGTAGTGCCACGAGTCGCCAAGTTGTCCGATCATTTGCCATCACTTCGCTTTCAAAAGTTCCTGAGGAAAAGCCGCCGGCATTGTGCTTCCTCCCGCAGCGGGACTCATTCGGCTCAGTCATTCCGTCGTTTGATCAGGGGTCATCGTGCGGCCATCAGCCGAATTCTACAGCGATCCTTGCGTTTGCAGTCCCGGCTTTACGGCGACATTTGGTGTCGAGAGCGATTCCAAAATACGCCGTCGCGTCCGCGAGCGTCAGGTGACCTCGGCCGAACGAAGTTATGGCCTTTGTCAGTTTGTACCGAAACTCTGTTGGGGTTCCATGTTTAATGGTTTGGCAGCGTACCATGTTCCCCGCGAGGGACATTGATGACAACTTCTGACCGTTGGTCCCGCGTGTTGTAGAGCCAGACCTGCTTGTCGCGGTAGTAATCGTTGTAGCCAATGCCGAAGTACGCCACGACCGCCTTCACGCGCGGGTCGGTCGCGAGGTTCCACATGAGCGACCCGCCGTACGAATAGCCGATCGCTCCGAGTCGCGTGCGATCGACCTCCTTCTGCTGTTCGAGATAGCTCAGCACGCGCCGCTGAATCGCGTACCACACATAGTCCGAGGCCTGCTTGGGATCGGTGATGAACTCGCCATCGAGCGTCTTATACTTCGCGTGGCTTGATTTGAGGCCCAGGCGAGCCGCACGCCGTCAGGCTGCGGGTTCTTAATCGCCGCAGGAAACCCGTGGCCTTACGGCACACGGCTCGCCTGAAA
>JAYVOX010000720.1:0-12913 GCA_043757695.1 Schlesneria sp. | reverse complement strand
TAGGATGGACGCCTCGTCCGTCCGAGTCGCCGCTGGTAGTGACGGACGGACGAGGCGTCCATCCTACGACTGGGTATGCCAACACATGCCGCTCGCCTTGTAACTCGTCACTGGAGTTTTTCTGTCGAGCGTCCGATAGACAGATCAGTCGTCAAACTCGCTCATTTGTTGCAAGGGTTCCGTGATGTCGTTGAATGACCTCTCGCTGTCTCGCCGGTCGATGTTGCTCGGTTCGTTCGCTGTCTGTTGTGGCTGTCGTTCAGTGCCGATGACCGGTCGCCGGCAGTTGCTGGTCAGCACGGAAGGGAGTGAGGCCCAGCTTGGACTGACTTCCTATCAGAGCATCCTCAAAGAGCAGTCCGAGTCGAAGAACGCGCACTTCAAGGAGCTTGTCGCGCGGGTCGGTGAGCGGATCGCCAAGGTCTCGGGGCGCGACGACTTTCAGTGGGAGTTCCGCACTCTGGCCTCAGACCAACAAAATGCGTTTTGTCTTCCCGGCGGCAAGGTGGCTGTGTACGAAGGGATCATGCCCGTCTGTCAGACGGAGGCGGGGCTGGCGGTCGTGATGTCTCACGAAATCGGTCACGCTCTCGCGCGACACGGCGGCGAACGGATGTCTCAGGCGACAGTGGTGAATGGCGGCAAGCAGGCCATCGCGCTGGTCACTCGCAATCAGGACGCGAAGCGGCAAGAGTTGATCGGGCAGGCGTATGGTCTCGGGTCGCAATACGGCGTGCTGTTGCCGTTCAGTCGCAAGCACGAATTGGAAGCCGACCAGATCGGCCTGATGCTGATGTCGAAGGCGGGCTATGACCCGGCGGAAGCCCCGACATTTTGGACGCGATTCGGTGCGAGTCACGCGGGACAGCAGCCTGCCGAGTACCTCTCGACTCACCCCAGCAACGAGCATCGCGCGAGTGCCCTCGCCTCGCAAATGACCGAAGCCAACGAACTGTATCTGGCGGCGAGCGACAAGATCGGCAAGGGGGAGGCGATCCAAGTGGCTCAAGCGGGATCGAGTGGCCCCGGTGGTTCGAGTCCCGCGAACGGACAGCCCGCGAAGTCGCCGATTCAAGCCGCCGGCTTCCAAGCGGAAGACTTCTGACATCGCCACGAACTCGACTCGGAGGCTGGGCACTCTTGCCCGTCCGGTCTTGACTGTGTCTTGACGTTCTCGCGAAAACCGGACGGGCAGGAGTGCCCATTCTCCACGTGGAACCGCTTTGTGAACTCGCTAGGTGCCTGTCCGGATACCCGTAGGGTGGGCACTGCCCACCACAATGGGTCGTTGATGGTGGGCAGTGCCCACCCTACGGAAGGTATGGCCTTCGACTTTCCGGACAGACACCTAGCGGTTCGGCTTGCCAGCCGGCATCGGAGCGGCTGCGGCGGGAACCGGTGGCGAGTGCAGTACGAACAACACCTTCACAGCGTGGCGCGTCCCCTCTTGCCGGACATAACCCGCGCTCTGCTGCGACAGGAAATTGTTCGTCCCCGCTCGGTACGGGTTCACGGCACCGCGCGGATTCACTCCCTGGGACGCGGCGTTCGAGAGCAGCGGTTCAACGGGCATCGGTAGATCTGTCTGAACGTTGAACCGCTGTTGGTAGGCTCGGTCGGAGCGAGGTCCATCGAGACCTGCGCCACTCCGTTTGAGGTCTGCGTTTTGGTTCGCAAGGCCTGCTGCTGCGGGAGCGGGAATCGCGCGACGCCCGTTGTCCTGGCCCACGGACTTTTTGACGGCATCCGACAACAACGGTGACGCCGGTTGATCTGCGGCCGGCTCAGAAGACTTAGCGTCGGCCTTCGGAGCGTTCGCTGGCGAACCCGCGCCCGCATTCTTCGCCGTTCCATCCACGGGATATGCGTAGCCGTTGTTGGCGTCGGCCCCGCGTGCCAAGAGAGCGTTCAGCGCCAGAGCGGCATCCTCATCCAGGCCATCGTCAGCCGTCAGTGCCTTGTCACTAGGGGCGAGCTGCTGGGCAGCGCTCGACTCTTTGGCGGCAGCCGTTGCATCTTTGGAGTTGCCATTCCCGGTTTGTTGTTCCGCCAAGTTCTCGCTGATCGGCAACTGCACGGGGGGTTGAGTGGACCACGCGAGAAACAGTTCGGGCTGTTGCGACATGTCTTCCAAAGCCTTCGCCAGTTGCTCACCAGGAGCGACGGAGTAAACCACGACGAAGTCGTTCGAGTTCGATGGCTTCGACGGCTCTCCCCGTTTGTTTCTGAGATGCAACTGCAAGTTTCGCGACGCCCCCGACTGCGAGGCTTGTCCCGCTGGCCGCTGACGAATGTTGTTCCGCGACAGGAGGACTTGAACCTGATCGGCCCCCCGTTCGATGTCGATGACCGCCAGATCGACGACCGCCACGTTGCTCTCGGGATCAGCGGCCTGCGGCACGAACTGATAGACCTCACCCACGCGCAGGCCGTTCAGAAAATCACCGTTGCTGAGGTTCAGCGGCAACGTGGGGTTGTCAGCCATGACGCTCAAGTTGTTCGTCGCAGCCGAGGCTTTGGACTTCGCGGCGACTTCAAAATTGCTCTGTTGATCGGGGTGTTGTTGTTCGTTCATCGTCTTGCTGCGGCGCGGCGAAGTCGCCAAACCCTCGGCGAGTTTCTGCTCGCTACTAGAGTCGCGAGGCACGACACCAGTAGCGCTGAGACTTCGCGATTCACGGAGGAGCCTTCGCTCGCCGTCATCGAAGCGATCGTGATCGCCATTCACCGCCATCACATCGGCCGTCACGCCTGCAGACTCGCGACTACTTTGGTATCGAGTGGCAGGCGTGTGCAGAGCCAACTTCGACGAAGCACCGTCATCGCGACTGGCTACCGAAAACGAACCGGATCGGTCAACGAGATTCATCATGAGGAACAACGAGGCCACCGTGACCAACGCACCCAAACCAGCAGCCAGCCATTCGCGATGCAGACTCCGCACAGGTGAGCCTGACGCAGCCGAACTCGGCGCGGCAGCGATCTGCTCCGCGAGGGGCAGATGAGCCGTTTGCTGTTGCACGCGCGCGGCCAACTTCGCTGGGGCCACCTCGCGCGGGAATGAATGCAAGAGGCCCGAGAGCTGCGCGATTTCGTCCAGTGCGCGCCGTGACGCGACGGACTCGTCGAGCATCTGCTCCACGACCGCACGTTCTTCGGGCGAGGCTTCGCCATCGAAGTAGGCCGAGAGCAATTCATCGGGAACCTGAGGGTTCATGTCGCAATTCCAAATCTGCCAGTCGGCAAAACCAAGACCGTAGGGTGTGTGTAGTCTTCGGAACACACCGTTTTTTAAAACATTTCAACACACCGTCTGCCGAACTCAAAACGGTCTGTTTCGAAGACTACACTCACCCTACCTGCTCGACCCACCCAACTTCCGATCACTCTTCCTCGGCTCGCAACAACATCGTCAACTTCGTTCGCAGTTCGAGCCGTGCTCGATGAATCCGACTGCGAACTGTTCCCAGAGGCACATCAACCACCGCCGCGATCTCTTCGTAACTCATCCCGTCCATCTCTTTGAGAACCAGTGCCGTGCGGAACTCGTCCGAGAGTTCCGACAGCGCTTGCCTCACCAACCGTTGCCGTTCGGAAACGTGCATCGCGTGAGACGGCTCGTTCGACGGATCGTCGTCCATTGGCTCCAAGCCGCTCGCTTCGCGTCGGGCTTCCACGCTGGCCATCATGCGTCGGTTCTTTCGCTTCGCACTGACCGCCGCGTTGAGCGCGATGCGGAACAGCCATGAGTAAAACGCCGCCTCCCCCTTGAAGCTGGCCAGCTTCGAGAAGGCATTGATGAACGCTTCCTGCGCCACGTCCTGGGCATCTTCGGCAGAACCGAGCGCGTGGAGCAGACCATGAAACAAACGATGCTGATACCGCTCGACAAGTTGCCCGAAGGCTTCTCGCCGACCGGCCAAGCACTGGTCGATCAGAGTTTGGTCAGTGGGAGCGTTCACGATCACCGGCAAATGAGAGGTCGAAGCTCAGCCCAAAGTTCCCGCGATTTGATGAGGCGGGCGGAAGATATACCTCGCCAGTCCGTTCACAACACGTCCGCTTCCGGCAACCCTGCTCCCCAGTACACCCGCACGAACTCTTGGACAGGAGTGGACCGCACGGATGGCAAGGCCGCAGCACGGATGAAGAACGGGGAAAGCGAGCGCGTCCTCAACGCTCAGAAATGGGGTAGCTGCACTCGCCAGAGTGCGGGATTCCCACGTTCTGGCGAACGTGGCTACACATGGATGGCGGGGCCGGAGCACTGATGAAAAAAAGAAGGAGACAAGTCGGGGTCTCACTCAGGCGTGGCCGATTGTAGTGGTCATGCCGATCCGGCGGACGCGGGCGTTGGGTGAGAGGAATGCGCGGAGGAAGAGTCGGGTACGACGATGCGATCGCGCACGGCGGGGCGTCGCGACAACCAGACCATGTATCCGATGTTGACCGCGAACAGGCAGATGCTGACCCACTGTGAGATTGTGAGCGACGTGCCGAGCTGGCCACCTTCGTCGTTTCGCAAAATCTCGATGACGAACCGCGTGATGGGGTAGATCATCAGCGCGACGGCAAAGCACTCACCGTTGCGTCGTCGATGGCGGAAGTACCAGAACGTGAGCGCCGCGATCAGAAATCCATCGAGCGCGCTATAGAGTTGCGTCGGATGGAGTGGCGGCGTCCACAAGGCGTCGGGCGGGATGAGCCGCTTCCAAACGAGAGCATCAAACGTCGCGCTGCCTCGCGGGAATTGAACGGCCCACGGCAGCGAACACTCATCGCCATAACAGCAGCCATTCAAGAAGCAGCCGATCCGCCCGAAGCCGATCCCCACGAAGATCGACGGCGTGATGATGTCGAGCAGCCCGAGCGGAGAGACGCGCCGATAGTGGCAAAACGAAAAGAAGGCGACCGCACCTCCCAGCAACGCCCCGTAGAGCACGAGTCCGCCTTGCGAGAGGTTGAACACCGCGTTCACGAAGCTCCCCACATCATTCACGTTGGTGAAGACCTCTTCCCGCTTTTGAACCAGATAAAACAGACGGCCACCCGCAATGCCAACGATAAACAGAAAGAAGGCCATGTCCCAGATGAGATCGGTGGAAACCCCTTCGCGCTCCGCGCGCCACGAGGCCAACCCGATGGCACTGGCCATGCCGAGGAACAGCATGAAACCGTAGCCAAACACTGGCAGGCCGTCTCGAAAATTCGGCGACCCGTTCGCGCGGAGCCACGCACCCAATTGCGGTGCGACGAACACGATCAGGAAGGCACCGACCAGCCAACGAGCGATGGCCCAACAGTCGTCAGAACTCCAACTCGGACGTTTCTCTTGGCGGCGTGCGACCCATTCCCAAAGTCCGAGCAACACCCAGATCAAAAGCACGACACCCAAGCCAAACCCCGGCACCTGTCCGAGCGGTCCCAACGACCAAGCTCGATCGAGCGGGATGTGAAACAAAACTTGTCGCATGGCAAACCTGACTCTCTAGCGTGACTCGATCTCAAGCGTTGGGACTGCTCGCAGGCAACCGTAGTACCGCGTTGTCAATCAGTCGCGTGGTTCCAAAGCGAGCTGCGATCACTGCGACCATCTCTGACTCGGCGTTCGTCAGCGGGGACAGTGTTTCAGGATGAACGATTACCGCGTAATCGAGGATCGCGCCGGGCGTCGCTTCGAGGTGACTTCGCATCGCGGCCTCAACGCGATGCACGTCGCGTTCGCCCTCGGTGAACAATCGCTCGGCCAATCGCAGCGCTTGTGACAAACAGAGTCCCGCTTGCCGTTCGGCCGCGCTGAGGTACGCGTTGCGGCTACTCATGGCCAAGCCATCGGGATCGCGCAGTGTCGGACAGGTGACGACTGTGGTCGGCAGGTCCAGTTCGCGAGTCATCACGCGAATCAGTAACTGCTGCTGATAGTCCTTCTGGCCGAAGTAGGCTTTGTCGGCAAGGACGATCAGAAACAGTTTGGTCACGACCGTCGCGACTCCTCGAAAATGTCCCGGCCTGATCTGGCCTTCCAGAATGTCTGACAGACCGCTGACTTCGACAACTGTCCGGTGGCCGGGCGGGTACATCGTGGCGACGGTCGGATAGAAGACGAGATCGGCTCCTGCATTCGCACAGAGTTCCAGATCGCGTTCGCGTGGGCGCGGGTATCGGTTGAAGTCTTCGTGCGGGCCAAACTGAGTCGGGTTGACGAAGATACTGACCACCACGAAGTCGCACTCGGCGCGAGCGAGTTCGATCAGACTGACGTGCCCCGCGTGCAAGGCTCCCATCGTCGGCACGAACCCAATCGTCTGATCGGCGCGCCGCGCGGAAGTCACAGCGGTGCGAACATCGGCCACCGATTCGGCCACGAGCAACTCTGTCGGATGAGAAGCAGTCACGGGAGTTCTCACGGAAACGCATACGCCCGATTACTGCGATCGAAGTCGATGTCGGCCAGCTTCACGTTCGTCTTGAGGTTCGCGTAGGTGTACTCCTCAATCACGGGTGGAGCCTTGTCTCCCTTTTGGGGAAAACCAAGTTGTTCGACTCGAATCGCGAGGCCCGTCTTGGTCTCGATCCAGAGTCGCGTGATGTGGAACGTGAATTGGTTGCGCGGCGTCGGGTGCAGCGACTCATACGCGATGCAGACTTCGCCACTGGGCAGTTTGGCGCTGGGATACTTCTGTGTTTTGACCTCGCCGAATTTCCCTTCGTCCTCCCACTGCTTGATGACTTTGTCGAGCATGCTCTTCAAACCAATCATCGTCACGGGATAGCGGTTCTCGGCCATGACATCGGCTGCGTTCGGGGCACGGAACACGGTCCCGGCCAGCGACTTCAAACCGGCTTCGTGGATCAGCAGTTGGTTGTTGTTGCGGCCGTGGACATAGAGGACTTCGCGTCCGGCGTTGGCGTCGATGAACTTCAGATAGACGCTGAATGGCTCTTCGCGCAGCTTCAGTTTCATGGTTGTGGCCTGGAGACGGCGGCCGAGCAATTCTCGCTTGACAAAGTCGGCTTCGTATTCCTTGAGGGCCTTCAAGGCTTCGCGTGCCTTGTAGGCTTCTTGCAACGGCAGGTAGAGCGGGTGAGCTTCGTCGATGGGGGGCTTGGGCAATTCTGACGCGGCCGAGTCCGTGGAAGCGACAGACGTGACAGGTGACGCCTCTTTCACGGCAGTCTGCGGCGGCGACTTCACTTTGTCACCGGGATCCGTTTGAGGCGGATCGGCGGCGAGGACAACCACCGTCAGCGCGAGGACACACACAAACGGAACACTGATCGCGGCGGCGACAGAGAACACACGGTAGTGGCCTGAAACAATCATCGGATTCGACATCTCATCAACCCTTCCGAAACAGGCTGGTGCCACCGTTCCACAAATCTTGGTCCCGGTTCAATCCAGCCATCGCATCGGCGGGAACACTAGCGGAGGAGCCAAAATCAGGCAAACCCAATCAGCGAATGTGATCGCGCAACATCACTTCAGATGGGCGATGATTTTCTGATCGAGGTTCGGGATGCGGCGGCGCAGGTGTTGGCTGAGTGGCGTGGGGGCCTTGCCCGATTTGATCTCGTCGAAGTAGGCCGACAATGCTTCCCGCGCGGCGGGGGGACCGTGCAGAATGAAGTGAACGACACCCCACGCATCGCGGTAATCGTCCTTGTCCATGTCGAGCATCTCGCGTTGGGCTTCGAGCTTCTCGATCCCCGGCTTCCAGCCGAGCCACATCGCGCGTTGGATCTCGGCTCGGTGTGGATGGTGCTTCTCACGCTGTCCCGGTGACGCTTCAAAGTATTCGGCGAAACCTTCGTCCAACCACAGCGGCACGTAAGGAAGGGCGGTGTGCAGCAGAGCGTGCGTCGTTTCATGACGCACGTCCGTATCGAGACCCCGATGGCGATACGCATAGACTCGACCGGCATCGACCCCCTGCACGAACAATGCGCGACGCTTGGTTCCGTCGGGGATCCGTTTACTCAGATAGTTCACGTAGGACGAGTGGCTTTTGAACAGATGGACTTGGATTTCAGTCGGCTCGCACTTCAGCGCGAGCATCTCTTCGAGATCGGCCTGCAAATCACCGAGGTCACTCACCAATTCTTCGACATCCCGCAGGGCAAACTCGGATCGGATCAGGTATGGACCCACTGGCCGTTCTTCGACCCAACTCGATGCAGCTCCCAACGACAGCGCGATCAACATTACCGCAACAAGACTCGCAAAGATTCCTCGCATGACGGCGGGGTTTATCCGAGCTTGGTGGAAAGGGTCAAGACGAAGCTGGCGGCTGCAATCGGAGTACACCACTTCGCGTCCGGTTCGTTGGACTGTGGCGGTTGTTCGTCGTGAGTTCAGATTTCCGGTTCTGTAGATGCCGTAGAGTGCGATGTTTGGCGAACTGGCAATACCGAACCGCCGATGAAGGACAGGTTGTGACCCGTGGGGGCGGAGCGGTAGAGTGGGCGGGGGAAGAGTGGCACGCTTTGACAGGCGGTCAGCCCCCGTCGAAGCGAATCGCGTCCGAACGCGAAAAACATCAACATCGTCGGCAGCACTCGGCGACAGCTCCTTCCAGCGGCGGAGTGGATCGCCGAGAACGTTTTCAATTTCAGAGCGGAGTTCGGTCATCATGGCGATCAGCAAGAAATATCTGAGTCTGGACGAAGCGGCCTCATTGCTGAAGCTCAAGAACGAAGAGCTGATGCGGTTTCGCGAGAAGGGTGACATTCGCGGTTTTGCCGATCGCGGGAATTGGAAATTCAAAGCCGATGACGTGGAGGAATTCCGGCGTCGCCGCCAACCCGACTCCGATCCCGACATGCCGATCATGAACGATGATGATCTCGGCGAACGCTTGATGAGTGACCCCGAACTTCAGATCACGAGCAGTTCCGAGAATGCACTCGATGACGACGACGAACTCGGCCGCCAAGCCACCGTCATACGCAAGGGCCGAGAAAGCACTTCAGACAGCGACGTGCGATTGGTCTTGGACGATGGACTGCGAAGTCGCTTAACGGGGAGCAGCGACGAAGTGCCAGTTCTCGATCTCAGTAAGTCCGATAGCGACGTTCGGTTGATCGGTGGTTCGGGGCTCTCGCTCCGTCCCGACAGTGACAGTGACGTGAAGCTCGTGAACCCGATGGGCTTGGCTCCCGATAGCGACAGCGATGTCAAGCTCGTGAGCCAGTCGGGACTCGGCAGCAGCGTCGCGAAGTTGGGCGATTCCGACAGTGACGTGCGTCTGTCGCATCTGACGGATTCCGACAGTGACGTGCGGCTCGCTCCTTTGTCAGGCGCACGAAATTCCGGTGGTGGTCTGCTGTCCGGCCTGCGCAGCGACAGCGATGTCGCGTTGATACCACCGATTTCTCGTTCGGGTGGAAACAGTAACGATGATGCTCTCGACTTCGATCTCGTTGATGGTACTGCTGGCGGTTCTGCCCTGTTCGACGATGACGATGTGGGGATCGTTCTTCCTGGCGATAGCGGCATTCGATTGAGCGGCGATAGCGGCATTCAACTCCGCATGCCCGCCGACAGTGGCATCCTGTTGGAAGGAGCGGACAGCGGCATCCAATTGAGTACCGGTAACAGCAGTGTCAAGCTGGGAGGCGACAGCGGATTCCGGCTCTCGCCGTTGTTGGGTGGCAGCAGTGTCAAACTCAAGGGCAACAGCAGCATCAAGCTCAAAGGGGGCAGCAGCAAGAAACTGAAGGGGCGTCAGGCGCAGGATGATCTCGGTTCGACCGCCCCGATGTTGCTCGCGTCGAGTGACGACGATGATTTGAACTCCACGTCGCCGATGCTCCTCAGCAAGGAAGATGACCTCAGCGGAACCGACCTCGAAATGCCGATGCTCTCGGCCGATGAGGGCGGCTCCGACATGATCGGTGGCCGCACGGCGGCGATCGTGATGTTTGATGACGATGATGAAGACGATGCGACGGGGACTTTGAAGAAGACCGGCGGCAAAAAGTCGTCCGGGGATTCCGGTTTCGATTTTGACGACGAAGCGGACGGCGAAGAACTCGAAGTCAGCGATGACGTGCTGGGTGAAGATGACGAGCTGGAAGACCTCGACGCCTTCGATTCCGACGACGATGAGTTCGATGAATCGTTTGAATCGGGCGCGAGCCAACTCGGATTCGGCCGTCGCCAAGACAAGATCGTCGCTCCGCAAGAAGCCGAATGGGGAACCAGCTTCTTCCTCGGACTGCTCGCCTCGACGTTCGTCTTGATGGTCGGTGCCTTGTTGACCGCGGACCTGCTCCACACGACGTGGGCGGGGAACGAAACATCGGTCTATCAAGGCGAGTTCATCGGAATGTTCGCGGGCCTGTTCCAGTAGCGCGAACCCCGCGCCGACCTGAGGTCAGCCAACAGTTTGGAGGACGCGGCACTCTGGCCCGTCCTCTTTTCGTTGGCAGAGCTGGCGAATGAGCAACTCGCCCCCTGCGGTCCTCCTTTTGGGTGCTCCGGCCCTGCCATCCGTGCGATCCCTGCTTCCTCGATAGGAGTGAATCGCAAGGATGGCAGGGCCGGAGTACAGATGAATGAGGAGGACGAAACGGATGTCGCTACGGCAGGTTTTGCCGCAGTCTCTCTGCGCGAGTGCGTTCCTCGCGAATCCTGTCCTGGAACCGGGGTTTTCGCTGAAGACTCCTCTTGGCGAGCGTTTGGTCGGTTTCTATAAACCGCCCCCTCAGCCGTTCCAGCCGGAAGGCGACCATCGCGGGAACTTTGGTTGTCGTCTCGGAATGGCTGTCCTGTCAGCGGGTTTTCTCCCCCGGTTCAATCACATTCACTGTTCGATGGCGGTTTCGTCACGACGCCTGAACGTCGCGCTGCGGTCGTGTTCTCATTTCAAAAGGACTCGATTGAATCGCGATCCGTTCGTTGGTCGTGGGCCGCGCTTATCGCCCAGGAGTCCTCGATGTCTCAACGAAGTCGAACCTGTTTGTTGTTGGCTCTGTCGCTCGCGGTGATGGCTCCGCTCGGTTGCCGTCATGCCCCTCGGAACGCTCTTCAACAGAGCCAGCTTCGGGCGCATCAGCTCTATCAGCAGAACCGAGCCCTCGCGATGGAACGCAACGGCTTGGGGATGGGCCAGTCTGAGTTGGCGGCGGACCGCGCTCGGTTGGAGCAGCAATATCTCGCGACGAAGCAAAGCCTCGACGCAGCCAACGCTCGGCTCGAGAACATGCAGGCTTCCAACGGACAGCTCGAAGACCGCTTGAAGAGCAGGTTGATGAGTGACCGCCCCAGCACGAACCCGCTCTCGGACGATGCCACGCTGAGAATGAAACGGCTCAAGGAGAAGTATCCTGAGTTCGAGTTCGATCCCTCCACGGGAGTCAGCAAGTTCTCGACGGACCTGCTGTTCAACTCGGGCAGCGATGACGTTCGCCCCGAAGCGATGAAAGTCCTGCAAGAGTTCGCCTCGATCATGAACCAGTCGGATGCCCGCCACCTGAAAGTGTTGGTCTCGGGACACACGGATGACCGCCCGGTCGCGAAGAAGGCAACTCAAGACAAACACGGTGACAACATGGGGCTGTCGGCTCATCGCGGTCTGACCGTGGTGCGTGCTCTCAGAAAATCAGGCATCGACGAGAAGCGAATGGGCGTGTCGGGCTACGGAATGCACCAACCGGTCGAGGCCAACAAAACCGAAGCGTCTCGCTCGAAGAACCGCCGCGTGGAAATCTATGTCCTCGCCCCGGATGCCTCGGTGGCCGGTTGGGATCCGGGTTCAGAGACCCGCTGACGACGGAAGTGTCTGACGCGACCAAGACGATGAAATACAACAGCCCGGCTTCTCGTTGAGAGGCCGGGCTTTGTCATTTGTCAGTGGGCAGCAAATCCATATTTCACGCGGCGGAAATTGACGCAATGTCGCGCTACTGTAGTCTTGTCGCTCCGCCGACGAAACATCTTGTCGGCGGAGCGACAAGACATCCGTTAAGTCGCCAGCGATTGCGTCAGTTTCCCCCGCGCGAGGTTTAAAAACTCGTCCAAGAACAAGACTGTGATTTGTAGGATGGGCACTCTTGCCCGTCTGGCCTTCAGATCACTCGGGCGTTCGCTCCAAAGCCGGACGGGCAAGAGTGCCCATCCTACGGTCTTGTATTTGGACAAGTTCTAAGCGGACTGCGCGAGAACCACTTCATCTTCAGCCGAGTCCTCGTCACCGTGTGTCTTGCCGAGTAGAGCTTGCTTCCCCTGCGGCGTCAGTTGGTAGCGCATCCCGGCATCGCGGCCAGACAGATCGAACTTGAGGAACCCGAACGCGATCAGCTTGCCGTGAATGGAGGGCAACTTGGTCGAGTCGATCGAAGCGACTTCGGCCACGCGGGGAATCCAGCCATCGAACTCCGGCAATTGCTCGCGCGATTGAGTTTGAAGGTCGTGATAGATTTTCAGCGCCGCCCGCCACTCGGGGTTTCGCCGCAACTGATCGAGTTCAAAGTCGTCTACCATGCTCGTTGGTATCGGCCCGCGTCCGAGCGGCCTCTCACCAGCAACCGCTCCGCACGCGCGACCACTCCGCGCGGCACGGTCCCTCGATTCGGATCGACTGGCATCTTCGGACTAGTCGGTCGGCTCAATTCTTTTAACAATGACGAACGGCAATTACCGCCGAAAAGTCTGTGTTCTTCGAGGCGCAGCGACCTCACATGTTCGTCTTCGCGTCGGAGGCTTCTCCCAGCACTGCATTCAAAGCCGTGTTGAGCGTGCTGTCGTGGCGGTGGTCTTTTGAGTAGATGCGGAAGACGCAGAAACTGATTGGCAGGGCGCGGAAGAGGTCGTCGTCGGACAGTTCTTGCGGGGTGCCGACGGCCGGGTCGAGCAGATAATTTTGACCGCCTGCGGGGAGGCGACCGCTCGGGCGGTGATAGTGTTTGGCCA
>JAYVOX010000719.1:0-12921 GCA_043757695.1 Schlesneria sp. | reverse complement strand
CGGCCGAGCGAAGTCCAAACACCATGAGCAGCCCCACGGCCATCAAGCCGGTCGCCATCCAATAGGGGAGGCTGCGACCGTACTCCAAGAGTGACAGCCCGGCGATTGGTCCCAAGATGCGGGCGAGCGACGACACGCTTTGCCCAACGCCGAGCACTTCACCCTGCTGATCGTCGCGCGTGTTGAGCGACAGCAACGAATTGAGCGACGGTGTCGTACACGAGAACCCGATGACACAGACCGGCAGCACGTACCACAGCAACGACATCCCACCATTTTCTAGCGACGCCGCAAAACCGATCAAACCTAGTCCGAGCATCATCAAGAATGTGCCGATCAGAGCCATGCGGAACTCACCCAACTTGGGCAACAGTCGCCGCACGAGCATCCCTTGAGCCAGCGTGAGAATCAGCCCGATGTACGCGAAAACATAGAAATTCGCGCGGTCACCAAGGCCGAGCTCTTTCGTGAGCAACGACAACGTGGTCTCAAACTGCGCGAAGGCAAACGTCGTTAGGAAGATCGTGGCCAAGAGGAGACCGACATGCGGGCGACTCATCGCTTTGGAGAACGCGGCGGGGTCAAACCATTTCCGCGCGGGACGACTCGCTACGTCCGACTTAAGTGACTCGGGCAACAGCACGATGGCGGCCAACGTCGCCAACGCCGACAGCACGGCGGCCACGTATCCCGGCGCGGGACTCGGCACTCCGTCCGCTTCGTTGCTCACGAACCACGCGCCGATTAACGGTCCAAACGTGAAGCCAATCCCAAACGCCGCTCCAATGATCGCCATCCCTTTGCCGCGCGACTTCTCATCGGTCGAGTCGGCGATGTACGCCTGCGCCGTGGGGATCGTGGCCCCGGCGATCCCGGCTCCCGCTCGTGTGATGAAGAGCCAGATCAGCGGACTCAATCCAAGAATCGGCCCCGCGTTGCCGTATTGAGTCACCAGCGCGAAGAGCGTGTAGAAGATTGTCGAGCCAGCCAATCCCACGATCAGCACCGGCCTTCGACCGATCCGATCCGACAGCCGACCCCACAGCGGTGCAAACAGAAACTGCATCATCGAGAACGACGCCATCAGCAGCCCCAACACGGGCTTCGTCGCCTCGAAGTGACGCCCATACCGAGGGAGCAGCGGCAACACGATCGCAAACCCGAGCAAGTCGATGAAGACCGTGATGAAGATGATGAGCAATGGTTTGCGAGACATTGTGTTGCGAGTGTTTCTATTGAGCTGATTGAATGTTTCGCTTGTCCCCTCTCCCCCGTGTTCGGGGGAGAGGGCTAGGTGTCTGTCCGGATGCCCGTAGGGTGGGCACTGCCCACCACAATCGGTCGTTGATGGTGGGCAGTGCCCACCCTACGGAAGGTATGGCCTTCGGCTTTCCGGACAGACACCTAGAGAGCGTTGTGGCCATCGCGCAGATGGCTGTGCTGGCGGGTGCGAGCGGGCCGACCTCGATCACCAAGTGGGCTTCGATCAAAGAAGAGCTGCTGATCACAATGCTGCCGCTCCCCCACGCAGAGCCAGCATGTTTCAGTCCTGCCCTATTTGAACTCTTGTGTTGCTCAATGAGTCTCAACAGAGTACTTCTGGCAAGCCTGTTTCCACTGATTTACCGTTCCCATCTGGGGTGAGCTTGGCGCACCAGTGTGATTTATGACAGTTATAATTGAAACATATTCAGGGACGCCTGAAGAACTCGCGGACTTCGTGGGCTTGGTTTGGACCAGTTCCTATGCCGGGAAGATGACTTTCCCAAAGTGGACGCCCGATTATTTCCGGTGGCAACTTCGATTGATCGGAAGTCAGAGGCCACAGAATCTGCTCGCCGCTTACGAGGGAACGGCACTGGTGGGAGTGCTGTTGGGGACTGACTACTCATTCCGGACGCCAATGGGAGTTTTGCCCGGCTCGCTGTGGAGTTGGCTGTCGATTCACCCCGACCATCGAGGGAAAGGCATTGCGAAAGCCCTTGATGACGAGCGAGTCCGGCGGCAGAGGGCCAACGGGTCACGACTGATCGTGAGCTACCGTTATGTTGGCTCCAAGCATTCTCAGGCAGAACGCCCGCATACGAACTCGTTCCAAAAGCGGTTTCATGCAAAGCTGGGTTTTTGGGCTCGAGTCTTAGACCCTGCTCGGTTTGCTCGGTGGCACTACAGTCGTGTCGAGGGATTTCTCGCCCGATTGACGGGCCCACTTGCCCCGCACCTTAGAACCGACCCCAATGAAACCAAAATTCGTGAATTCGTGAATCAGGATCTGGACGCGTGTCTGACGCTGATGCAAGAATCTCAGCCAGTTGCCGCTTGGGGAGTGGATTGGGACCGGGCATCTCTGGCTCAACATTTATGCGGTAGCGAGGTAAGCCAGACTCTCATACTCCTCGATAATGAGCGGATTTCGGGGCTGATCAACTTTCATGTTCTGCCGTTTCAGGCACGAACCATCGAGAAGGTGGGCGTGATTGATTTAATGACATTTCGTGACATCTCGAGCAGCGGTCGAATCCGTCTGATTCGAACGGTTCTCTCACGCATGGTCGAACAGAACGTGATCTTGGCACTCAAACTCCGCTGTGGAGACACTTCCGCCTGGCCGATGTTGAGAACGGGCTTCGTCCCTCAACCCGCAGAATCTTTTCTCGTTCTGCAATGGACGGGCGATCCGGTCGAAATCCCTGCGCGATCCAAGGCGCATCTCTTGTGGCGATAAGAGCCACGCCAAACACGGCACGGAGCGATCTGATCACGAAGAGAGATTTATGCCTCGTCTATTAAAACTGATTCCACGATCCGTACTGAGAGCCACTCTCGGCCTGATGCGACGGCAGAAAACCACGCCGTTTGAAGGGAAGCTCGCGGAGGCTTCAAAGCACCAGCGACAATGGCTCTTGAATCGAATCCAGATGTGCCGGACGACGAGGTTCGGCCAAGACCACGCTTTCCAAGAGATTTTTAGCCTCGCCGACTTTCGCAAGCGGGTTCCAGTTGCGGAATACAGTCGCATCGCCCCCTATATCAATGCCGTCGCATCGGGGGACACTCTGGCTCTGATTCCGCCACACGACAAACTCGTGCAGTTTACCATCACTACCGGCAGCACGGGTGTTCCGAAACTTAACCCCGTGACTGCCGCTTGGCTGCGGGAATACACCGCAGCTTGGGACGTGTGGGGAATCAAACTCTTTACCGATCACCCCGATCGTATCGGTTGTCGAGTCCTGCAGATGGCGGGAACTTGGAATATGGGGCACACAAAAGGTGGGCACCAGATCAGCATGGTCAGTGCCCTGCTCGCACGTCGACAATCCCCGTTTCTGCGTCCATTTTATGCCATCCCCGAGATGCTTAATAACATCCCGGACCCAGTCGCGAGACACTACGCAGCACTCCGCTTATGCATCACGGATGATATCGGCTGGATCATCTTGATGAACCCTGGCTCGCTGATCCGTCTGGCAGAGATTGGTGATCAAAACAAGGCATCGCTCATCCGCGACGTGATCGAAGGGACGCTGACGAAAGACTTTGAAATCCCCGTGCCGATTCGAGAAGCATTGGCGCGATCCTTCCTGAGACGAGATCCCGTTGGCGGACAACGACTACAGACCATCGCCGACCGAACTGGCCAACTCTTGCCGAAAGACTATTGGAAGCAGCCTGTGATTGGCTGCTGGCTGGGAGGAACCGCCGGGTTTCAGTCTCGCTATCTATCAGAGTATTTTGGCAATTCACCGACGCGCGATATGGGCCTGGTTTCGAGCGAAGGGCGGCATACGATCCCACTGGAGAATGGCAGACCCGAAGGAGTTCCGGCCATCGGAGCGGGGTTCTATGAGTTTATTCCGGTCGATGAACGAGGGGCCAATACGGATACGGTTCTAGAGGGTCATGAATTGTCTTCGGATCAAGATTACCGACTGCTGATTACCAATTCCGCAGGGTATTATCGATTTGATATCGGCGACATCGTGCGCTGTCGCGGTTTTCGAGGGCAGGCTCCCCTTCTTGAGTTTCGGCAGAAGAGTGATCGCGTCGGTGATCTCGAAGGTGAAAAACTCACGGAACATCAAGTCGTTGAAGGCGCACATCGCGCCGCTCACAAGGTTGGCATCAACTTGGGGCTGATTACCGGAGTTCCACGGCGACGCTCTTCCGAGGAGCAACGCTACGACTTTCTGGCCGAGATCGGTGATCTACCAGAGGCCATGATCGCAAGGCAGTTCTTGCGCCAACTGGACCAGGAGTTGGCAGAGCTTAATTTCCTCTGGCGTGCTCGCCGCAAGGAAGGCGTGATTGGCAAGCCGCGTTTGCTCCGGTTGCCCGTGCAGACTTGGGAAAACTTCATGCGCAGTGAGACCGCACGCCGAGGCACAGGCGACTTCCAATACAAGCATCCTGGACTCGTGCAGGACGAGAGTTGGATTGGAAACTTCAGGCCCATCGACACAATCACCTTGGAATAACTCTCCCTACGCCTTGCCGGGAATACTTCATCTCACGCCACGGTGACCTTCGATTGCACATTGGCTTACATTAAAGTCACCAACGATATGCCTGATATTCTCCACCCCGCAGCTTTGGGACTGCCCCCGACAAGTATGGCTCCGAGCGGATTCCTAGCGGAGCCCGAACGGTGGTCCACCGACAATGTTCTGTTGACGGTTCGATCGAGTCTTTCGCCTCAAGAGCGAACTCAACTGGAAGAAGCAGCCTACACATACGGATCGACCCCCGAGACCTATGACGTGGCCTGTTCAAACGGATCGCTGCTGCGAACTCCTTGCGGGAATGGGTACGCCAACATCCATCCCGACGGGCGGTTCTGGCATATCCCCGGCGGGATGATTGCTAATCACGATTTGAAACTACAGATGATTCAATGGCTCAAAGATATTTCTTTGACGCAACGTCGCACCATCGCCGTCTACTCCGTAGGTTCCGAGGATGTGGCTCAATATCGCGAGGCGGGCTTCGTGATCAACAAGTTTGGTGAGGAACCTGTGATCGATTTGGGCCAACTCAATTGGCAAGGTGGTTCGTTCGAGTGGGTTCGTCGGCAGACCAACTACTGTAAACGAGCTGGCTTGGAAGTCGCTGAGGTGTCGGACTCAGATGCGCAGCGGAATTTGTCGCGTGAACTCGATGAAATACATGCCGACGATCTGAGTGACCGAGTCTATTCGCAGCCTCTCAAGTTGCTGGAAGGGGAATTTGATTCAAATGTGCTTCTACGCCGCCGGCTGTTCGTCGCGCGTCATCGCGAGACGAACCGAATTGAAGGCTTCATGGCCGCCAGCCCGATGGAAGCGGGCCGGGCCTGGTCCTTCGAGACTTACCGCAAACGCCGGACTGCTCCGCGCGGGACAATGCCATTTCTATTTCGAGAGGTGATTGACCGAATGCAGTCCGAGGGAATCCAACGTGTCTCATTGTGTCTGGTTCCCGGAAAGGGTGTGAAGCAGGACCGGACTGCTCATTCAGATGCAAAATTGCAATGGATATTGAGCCTTTGGTACAGCCATTTGAATCTCATTTTTAATACCGCAGGACAAGACTTCTTTAAAAGTCGTTTTAGGCCGCGTTACATTGACAGATACCTGTGCGTCGCCCCGCGTAACTCACTATTTTCTGCGGTGTCGTTTCTAAAGACATCTGGGGCGATCAGGCCGAACATGCGGAACTTTCTCTGGCGACTCATGCGCGGGCAGAAACACAGTTCTGGCCGAGAATGAGGATGCCGGCCCTCCACGCAGATTGACTTCCAGACATTCGAGGCGGCCTCGAATCGCGAGCAACTCTGCCACCCGGCGAACCACTCTTTTTATCCGAGGAACCTGACCTCTAATGAGATTCCCCGGTCGTCACTTCTGGGCGAGGTGTTTGTCGAACCAGTCGGCGAGGGTCACGGTGTCCTTGCCCATGTCGGGCCAGCCGTGGGCGGCTCCCTTTTTCACGACGAGTTCGGTGGGGACGCCCGCCTCTTTCAGTTTGGTGATGATGCTTTCGGCCTGTTGAATCGGGACCAGCAGGTCGGCGTCGCCGTGAATGATGAGCGTTGGCGGGTCGTCGTTGGTGACGTGGTTCACCGGCGAGATGGCTCGACCGATGGTGAGGATTCGTTCTTCATCGGTGACCGGGACGAAGGCATTGGTGGCCTTGTCGAACTCGTGAAAGTCGAACGGGGCGCGGAAGTTTTTGAGGGTGCCTCGACCGAGAGCGTTCTCGCCCGGCTGGCCGTAGTTCAGGAAATCGGTCGGTGGAAAGAAACAGGCGACGGCCTGCACGCGGCTCGATAAACGATCCACCGGATCTTTCGCATCGGGCGTGCCGAGCGTGCCCGCTGCTCCCTGCATCAGTGACAGATGGCCTCCCGCAGAACCTCCCGTGATGCCGATCCGGTTGGGGTCGATCTGATACTGCTCAGCCCGGCTGCGGATGAAGCGGATTGCGCGGTGCATGTCTTCCACGACCTCGGGAATCGTGAACTTCGGCTGGCTGCCATGCACGACGGCGAAAACCGTGTAGCCGCGTTTCAGGTACTCGGCGACGGCACCGGCATGGACCGCTTCGTGAGCCGAATACCAACCGCCACTCACGCACCAGACGATGGCCGCTCCATTGGCGTGCTGCTTCGGAGCGAACACGTCGAGCGTGAGTGCCGTCCCGAACTTGCGACCGTAGATCACATCCTCGGTTCGAGTGAATGCCTCTTCCGCACGCAGTGGCTCTGCGGGGAAGGTCAAGCCAACGATTCCACCGACCCACACCGATGCCCAGCAACACAGACGATTCATGAGCGCAGCCCCTTTGAGGGAAAGAACACGATACGAAACCGGTGGCAGTGTAAGGAGCAATCGCGGCGGATTCACCCAACGTGTATTCACCCAACGCTCATTCATCTCAGGCGGAAAAGACCTGCGGTCGGACGTTTAGGCGGGATGGGAAGACCCGCGCCGAACAGGCGATCCGCATCGTGACAATCTTGGAGTGCGGCAGTGAAGATACCGCACTCCAAGATTGTCACGATGCGATCTGATCGGTCACGAACATGCAACCCGGCGCGTGAGTGATCGCGAACGGTGGCTTGGCTTCGAGCAGGGCAGCTTGAGGTGTGACGCCACAGGCCCAGAAGACGGGGAGTTCGTCATCACGAACCGGAACTGAATCGCCATAGTCCGGCTGGTTGAGGTTCCTGATGCCGATCTGCTCGGGGAAGCCGATGTGAATCGGCGAGCCATGCGAACCGGTGAACCTCGACGAAATCTCGACCGCGCGAATCGCATCGGCCGGTTTGAGCGGTCTCATCGACACGACCAGCGGCCCCGAGAACCGACCGGCGGGCATGCAGGGAATGTTGGTCCGAAACATCGGCACGTTGCGTCCGAGTTCGATGTGCCGCACGGCCACTCCGGCGCGAAGCAGCGCCGCTTCAAACGTGAACGAACAACCGATCAGGAAGCTGACGAGATCGTCGCGCCAAAGGCCGCGCACGTCGGTCGGCTCGTCCACAAGCTGCCCGTCGCGCCAGACGCGGTACTTCGGCAGGTCGGTTCGCAAATCCACGTCACTCGCCACGGCGGACGGTTGCCAACTTCCCGGTTCTGTCACCGCGATCAAGGGACACGGACGAGGGTTCCGCTGGCAGAACAGCAGGAAATCAAACGCCCATTCGCGCGGCAGGATGACGAGGTTTGCCTGAGCGTAGTTCGGCGCAAGGCCCGCCGTCGGCCCGGTCCACTCGCCTCGACGACAAGCCAGCCGTACATCGAGTCCCGTTTCCAATCGCTCTCGCTCCGACATTGCCTTCACTCCTCTTGGCCGTTCAATGCCGGTGGAGTCTAACCACGAAACACACGGCGCGTGGCACCCGCATCCCAAGCGAGAGATTGATGCGCCTGTTGGCTAACGTGGTTTCAACCTTCCTGTTCCTGTGCCGCGTTCTTTTCTTCATCCGTGCTCCGGCCCTGCCATCCGTGCGATTCATCTCATTCAGATCAGGGCAGATCGCACGGATGGCAGGGCCGGAGCACGGATGAAGATCAAAGCACTCATTCTCACCCCCCAGTTGCAAACAACACGAATCTGCGCGGCTCGCGAAGAATCGTCTCTCCGCCATTCGTGTTGATTCTTGTGGTACATCAGCCGCAGGGCGCTAGCCCCGGTTCGATTTCGCTTAACCGGGGCTAGCGCCCTGCGGCTAATTTCTGCGGGCCAACACGAATGGCGGAGAGCCGAAGGTCAGATCGTTTTGTACAAACGGAGACTGCCCGGACTTCAAATCCCAAACGAGATTTCCAGTCGGGCAGTTCTCAATCTCATTGCACGCACTGCTGTCGCAAAATCAGTGTGGCGAATCAGCGGGGCGCTGCAGTCTTCCGGCTCTTTTTAAGCACATTCTTGGCTTCGAGTTCTGCCGTATCGACGCGTTCAATCAGCTTGGTCGCCTTGCCGATTCGGCCACGCAAGAAGAACAGCTTCGCGCGTCGGACCTTACCGTGGCGTTTGACTTCGATCTTGGCGATCTTCGGCGAGTGATACGGAAACGTTCGTTCGACACCTTCACCGGCGACGATGCGACGAACCGTAAACATCTCACGGGTTCCGCCACCGCGACGTCCGATCACCACTCCATTGAAAATCTGGATTCGCTCTTTGTCTCCTTCTTGGATTCGCGTGTGAACATCGACGGTATCGCCGATCTCAAACACGAGCGGATCAGGGCGCAGAAACTTGTCTTCAATGGCTTTCACGTACTGGTTAATCATGGTTTCTCTTCCAACTTCGGTCCAAGGGCGGGAACTGCCCGCCAGTGATGATTACGGTCTACTTCAAGTTTGCGGGTCTCAATCTCCCAACGTCGAAGATTCCTCGTTTCGTTTTATTGTCATCCCGGTGACGCATCGCTCGCGGGAACGCCACGTCGCTGACGTGTCCGCTCCAAACTTTGTTGCTCGCGCCAACGGGCAATTTCACCGTGATTGCCGCTCAGCAACACGTCCGGCACTGTCATCCCGCGAAACTCGCGCGGGCGAGTGTACTGCGGGTACTCCAACTGACCGGACTCACTGAACGAGTCATACTTACTGCTCGTCTCATCCCCCAACACACCCGGCACGAGGCGGATGACCGTGTCGATCACCATCATGGCCGGGACTTCGCCGCCGTTGCAGATGAAGTCGCCCGCTGAAATCTCAAGCGGCTTCAAACCCTCGGCAATTCGTTCATCAAACCCCTCGTAGCGACCGCACATCAAAACGAGCCGAGGAAACTGAGCCAACTCCCGCACCAAGCTCTGATTGAGCGGACGCCCTTGCGGAGTCAGCATCACCAGTTGTCCCGGTTGCGGAGCATCGGCTTGAACGGCCTCCACCGCCGCATACACCGGTGGACACGACAGCAACATTCCGGGGCCGCCCCCGTAGGGAGTGTCATCCACCGACTTGTGCCGGTCAGTGGACCAATCGCGGATGTTCCACAGTCGCACGTCCACCAACTGGTTCTCGATCGCCAACTTCAACAAGCTTTGCTGAAGGTAGCTGTGGAACAGTTCGGGGAACAACGTCAGAACATCAAATCGCATCTTGGCCACTCACTCGATCGGTTCTTATTCAGCAGCCGGTGCTTCTTCAGCGGGAGCGGCTTCACCAGCAGGTGCTGGCGGAGCCGGTTGCTTCGGAGCGATCAAGGCTGGAGGAGCTGCTGCCACTCCGAACCGGTTCGTCTTCACCTTCTTAACCAACGTGGCGACTCGGTCGGACATGCTGGCCCCGACGGAAACCCAATAGTCAACGCGAGCCAGATCGACCAAAACACGCTTCGACTTATCGGCGACGGACGTGTCGTACCAACCAATTTCTTCCAGCGCCTTGCCTTCACGATGGACGCGCGAGTCCATCACACAGATGCGGTAGAACGGACGATGCTTGCGTCCAATTTTCTTCATGCGGATTCGGACTGCCACTCAACTCTCCTTGGACTGACGTTACAGGGTAAAGGTATTGGGACCAGGGGCTTTCGCGCAGAGCCATTGCTTCTCGGGCGATCACCGGTTTCGCTTCTTCTGCTTCTTCGCTTCTTTTTTCGCCTTCTTGCGTTTCTCCTCGGCCACGCGCGGATCGGCCGGGCCGCGTTTGCTGCGTTCCTTAATCGAGATCAGGCCAGCACCGGGATTGAACATCCCACCGTCGGCCATGCCCTTCATTGCCTTCATCTTGTCCATCATTCCGAGGCCGGACATTTTCTGCATCATGCCAGCCATGTTCTGAAAGTCTTTGATCAGACGGCTGACATCGGCCGGTTCGCAACCCGCTCCGCTCGCGACGCGATGCCGCCGACTCCGATCAATCCGATCCGCATGACGCCGTTCATAAGGCGTCATCGAACTGATGATCGCTTCAATCCGGCCCATGTCCTTGTCGGCGTCCATCTCCGGAACGGCCGCAGCCAGACCGCCCATGCCGGGGATCATCTTCATGAGATCGCCGAGCGGGCCCATCCGGCGGATCATCTTCATCTGTTTGCCGAAGTCCTCCAGCGAGAACTTGCCAGCCATCATCTTCTGCTGCTGGCGTTCCACCTCTTCGGCATCGAACTCTTGCTGAGCCTTCTCGAACAGCGAAACTACGTCGCCCATGCCCAAGATTCGACCGGCCATCCGATCGGGGTGGAACGGCTCGAGTCGGTCGAGCGTTTCACCCGTACCGACGAACTTGATCGGAACGCCGGTCACCTCTTTGACGCTGATCGCCGCACCGCCACGCGTGTCACCGTCGAGCTTCGTGAGAATGATGCCGTCGAGTTCGAGAGCTTCGTTGAACGCCTTCGCGCTGTTCACGGCATCTTGACCGGTCATCGCATCGCAGACGAGCAGAATCTGATCGGGCTGAACCTTGCGGTCGATCTGCTCCAGCTCATTCATCAACTCGGCATCGACGTGGAGTCGGCCCGCCGTATCGAAGATCAGAACATCGACGCCCGCTTGCTTGGCCGCAGCCAGTCCGTTGACGCAGACCTTCAGTGGAGACGAACCGCGAGGGTCTTCGCTGTAGACGGGGACATCGAGCTGCTGCCCAACGATTTTGAGTTGCTCAATGGCACCGGGACGTTGCAAGTCCGCCGCGACGAGCATTGGGCGGCGGCCCTGCTCTTTGAGCATTCGAGCCAGCTTGCCGCAGGTCGTGGTCTTACCACTCCCTTGCAGGCCGCACATCATGATTTTGTTGAGGCCGTCACGCCGCAGATGCAGCGAAGGATCGGCCGGTCCCATCAGGTTGCAGAGTTCCTGATGGATGATCCCGACGATCTGTTGGTCGGGACGTAGAGACTTGAGAACCTTCTCGCCAATGGCCTGTTCAGTACAGCGCTGAATGAAACTCGTCGCCACGTCGTAATGCACGTCGGCTTCGAGCAGCGCTTTGCGAATCTCGGTGAGGCCGTCGCGAATGTTGGACTCGGTGAGCTTGCCACCGCGTCCCAACACCGACAGCGCCGAGCGCAGTCCGTTGGTAATGCCATCAAACATAAAGGTTCACTCAGGTTCAAAAAGGTCCGGAGCGTGCAAAAGCACGGCACCTCGCGAGAGGTGATCCAAGGCGAATCAACGCCTCAGGAGCCGGAACGGGGCGGGGACTATAAGAGCCGAACTCCCCTTTCGCAACCAAACAGACTGAAACTTGGCATCCATTCATCAAAGTCACCCCTGTCTGACTCCCCCAGACTCCTGTATCTTCCCGCCCGCTTCCTGACCCCTGCCGCACGACTCCTGCCCCCTTCTTCCAAGGCTCGCCGATGCCCCGCGATTTCATCAACGAAAGTCTCTCGCACGATCCGATTCACGGGTACATCCCGTTTATCGCGCGATCCGGGTTGCCCGAGGGTGAGGCGGCTGAGCAAGACGTGATTGATCATCCGTGGGTGCAGCGGATGCGGCAGATTCACCAGCTTCAAACGGCGTGGTGGGTCTTTCCCTCCGCCGAACACATGCGATTCCAGCACATTCTCGGTGCGATGCACTTGGCTTCGGTGGCGATCGAGCATTGGTACGAGTCGCTCTGCGATTCGACCCGCAACGTGCCCAGTCGCGCTTATGTCGAGAGTCTGCTCCGCATGGCGGCTCTCTTGCACGACGTGGGACATGGACCGTTCGGGCACTTCTTCGACGACCACTATCTCGATCAGTTCGGCGTCACGCACGAAGACATCGGCGGTGCAGTGATCGAACAAGAACTAGGCGACCTGTTGCGTCGAGTCCGTCGCAACCCGAGCGGCAAGTTGCAGCCGTTGGAGGAACTCGACCCGCATCAGATCGCGTGGTTGATCCGCCGGCCGAAACGAGACGCCGCAGCCGAAGCAGGGCATCCCGACTGGTTGAGAAAACTGCGGTCGATGTTCAGCGGCATCTACACCGTGGACAACATGGACTTCGTCCTGCGCGACGCCTACATGACCGGCTACAACACGAAGGCGTTCGATCTGAATCGCATTCTGCACTACACGTTCTTCACCTCGGCTGGCCTGACGATTCACGCACGTGGACTGCCGACGCTGATCAACTTCATCGAGACGCGAGCCAATCTCTTCCGCACGATCTACTTTCACCGCACGGTTCGCGCGGTCGATCTCTCGCTGGAAGAACTCTTCCCCGAAACGATGCCGCGTCTGTTTCAAGGCAACCCGCTCGACAAGTTGGGCGAGTACCGCAAGTTCACCGAATCGTCGTTCCTCGTCGATGTCCAACGCTGGGCCGACGCGACCGATCCCGCGTTGAAGGAACTCGGTGGACGCTGGCAACAGATTTTGCGACGCGAAGTGCAGTGGAAGATGGCCTGCGAGCGAACGCTCAACTTCCACTCGGGGAGCGCCGAACGAACGTCGATCATTTCTGAACCCGATCTCGTCCTGAAGCGG